>JAIXWP010000035.1 GCA_027491215.1 Flavobacteriales bacterium
AATAGCATAACTCTTATGGGATAGTTGATGTATTTTTCCGAAGTGTCAATTCCAAAAAAGTATCGGAAGGATTGAATTTTATTCCCTTTTGAATCGAGTTGTAGTACAAAATCATCGATGTCATTTTGAGCGTTATCAAAAAAGCCAGCTCCAATAGGATTGAAACTACGGCCCAAAGGTCCCCTCGGAAATGATGTGTTGAATGCTGTGAGGTAATCGATTTCACCAAGACTTCCGGTAATAGGATTGTAGAACTTTTCAATCAATCGGTCATTTGATAGACTGAAATTATCCTTATTGCTGATATACCGATCAATGCTAAAGAGGGACTTGTCTGGATCGGTAAATAAAAATTTCGATGAATTGCCTGGTGCAGCAAGTGTTTCTGACATGGTGGTGATATTTCCGATTTCGGAGAGTTCAATCGAGACATTTTCAAATGCTAAAAAGAAATCGGGGATGCTCGCTGAGGTAGGGAGGTACGAAAACCATACACGCACTCCCGCCACAGAGGCAAGAAAGGTTTTTGGTTCCAATAAAGCCTTTGTTGACATGGTTGCCCCAAAACTTAATCCTCTGTCTACGGGGTTTAGTTCAGAATTGTTGAGGTAGTTAAAAAGTAAGACCCGCGCCTCAGCGTAGTCAATTTTGTGCAAACTCATGGGAAGTGCGTTTTAAAGTGTGAGGCAAATGTTGAATGAAAAACTCAATCTAATGCGACGCAATCCATGAGTGGTTAGAATAAAATTAGTTTGTGCTAAAAATGAATGATTTTGTGATCAAAGCTTTTTCATTCGATCGAAGAATTCGTCTTTTTTTCGTCGACTTAACTCGATAATTGATCCATCATCCATCGTGATTGTGCCTCCATCCCCTTTCTCGTAAGCTTTGATATAATTCAGATTAATCAAATGACTTCTATGTGGAATAAAGAACCGTTCATCATCGAGTAGATCTTCGCATTCTTTGATGCTTTTATTGGTCACAATTTGATTTGCAGCTCCTTCTGTTGTAGTGTACACCACTGTGTATGAACCAGCGGTTTCAATACGAATAATTTCATTGATTTGAATAAAACGATAACCGTTGGCTACTGGCAACGCTACTTTTTCTGAAGATGATTTCGGTGATTGAATATTTTCAATCAATTGTTTTAAATTCTTGGAAGAAAGCTTCGCTTCATAGGTCTTAAGAAAGCGATCTATTGCACCACTAAGATCTTCTAATCCATAGGGCTTCAATAGATAGTCAATGGCCGATAGTTTTATCGCGCGCAAAGAATAAGATTCATGAGAAGTCGTGAATATTACACCCATTGAATCGAGGTTTATTTTTTCTAGTACATCGAATCCCGTTCCTGGATGAAGCATTATGTCCATGAAAACTAAATCAGGCTTCAAAGCATTGATCTCTGCAATAGCACTTGAAACATTCGTACAAGTGCTGATGACTTTAAAGTTTTGAAAATTTGCTCTCAGCAAGCGATTCAGGTAATCGCTATGCTGCAACTCATCATCTACAATGATTACACTATAGCTCATACATCTTCTTCTATTGGTAAATAAACAATTACTTTCTTTCCAAGATATTTTCCTTCGGGTCCTTGCAAATCAAGACTTTCAAAGCGCGCTTTTTTTCTTCCGCTTGTTCGAAGTAAATCCAAACGTTCTCTCGTAACAACTGTTCCAAGGGAGCGATGCTTTCCTTTTGCCTCAGAAGTTTCGTCTGAAATTTCTCCGTTATCAATACAAACGTATTGAAGCTCTCCATCAATTTTATTTACCTCGATGGATATATGTGCGTCCTGTTGCTTTGATTTAAATCCATGAATAATACTATTCTCAATAAAAGGCTGAATAATCATGGGAGGTACAAGCAGTAACTCGGGATCTACATCATTCCCATACTTGAATTCAAACGTGAAAGGTTTTTTTAATGCCTCTAACTCCATGTAAATTTTTAACGCATCTGCATCTTCTGAAAGCAAAATGGATTTGTGTCTGCTATTCTCAAGCACAAGACGCATTAGCTTAGAAAACTTTAGCAAGAACTGACCAGCTTCATCCGTCTTTTGAGATTGTATGTAGAAATAAATAGAGTTGAGACTATTAAAAATAAAATGCGGATTCATCTGCGCACGCAATGCTTTCATCTCTGTTTCAGCCATATTTCTGCGAACATCACTTTCTCTTTTTCTTCTTAAAAAAATAAAGAAAATAAAAGAAAACGACAACAGAAATGGAAGAAGTGCAAAGAAAATAATAGTCTCTGCCGCTTCTGCTTCATTCGCAGCCTGAGCGAATAGCAAATAGGGGAGAGCTATCAGAATCAGTAAAAGTATGATGCGTTTCGAAGCCAATGAAATCAAGATGTGGCTCGAAAGATACTACATTTTAACGATCAGGTTTACGCACTAACTTTTGAAAAATTAAGCAGTCTGTTCAACATATCCTGATGTCTTCTCTCGTGCACTTTTGGTGAGCCAGCTGCTGGAGAAGCACTTGGCTTTGGAGCAATGACATCAAAGTTTTTGTTGCGCATGGTGCGAAGCACATATGTCCAAGCTCCCATGTTCTCTGGCTCTTCCTGAACCCAAAGCAACTTGGCATTTTTGCTATATCCTGAAATCAGTTTTTCTATCTGCTCAATTGGAAGAGGATACAGTTGTTCTAAACGAACAATAGCGATGTTGTCGCCTGCTCCAGTTTTTTCTTTTTGCTCAAGAATGTCATAGTAAACTTTTCCTGAACAGAATGCAATGGTGTCTACTTCTTTTTTATTGATAGTAGCATCGTCTATTACCTCTTGGAAGCGACCTTTCGCCATATCGTTCAGCGAACTTACTGCTTTAGGGTAACGCAAAAGTTTCTTAGGAGTAAATACAATCAATGGCTTTCTAAAGTCTTGCTTTACTTGTCTGCGCAATAAATGGAAGAAGTTAGCAGGCTGTGTTACATTACAAATTTGCAAGTTGTTTTCCGCACATAATTGTAAGAAGCGTTCAAGACGTGCAGAACTGTGCTCTGATCCTTGGCCTTCATAACCGTGAGGTAGCAACATTGTCAAACCGTTCATGGTTCCCCACTTATCTTCAGCAGCACTAATAAACTGGTCAATAATAATCTGAGCTCCGTTGTTGAAGTCACCAAATTGCGCTTCCCAAATAGTCAAGCCTGTTGGCGCTCCGAAAGCATAACCATAGTCAAATCCAAGTACTCCGTATTCGCTCAATAAGCTATTGAAAATACTCAACTTGGCTTGACCTTCTTTGATATCATTAAGTGGAATGAATTCTTTTTCTGAATCCTCATCTGTCTTCACTACAGCATGACGATGTGAAAATGTTCCGCGCTCTACATCTTGTCCAGAAATTCTCACAGGATGGCCTTCTTCTAGCAATGAAGCGTAAGCCATCAATTCTCCCATCGCCCAATCTAGCTTATCTGATTCAAGCATAGCTAAACGATCTTCAAATACTTTTTCTGTCTTTCTAAAGAATTTCTCACCCTTAGGAAGGGTGTTCAACTTCACAGCAAGATCCTTTAATTTCTTTTTCTCTACACCTGTTTCAATTGATTGCAAGAAGTCGGCATCGTTTGATTTTCTTACATCCTTCCATGTTTCCTCTAGGAAGTGCTTTACTTCAATTTTTTCAGCCTGCTTTGATTTTTCATAGCAAGTTTCTAGATAGGCCTCGAAGTTAGTTTTTACGTTGTCAGCATATGCTTGATCTATCACGTTTTCACTGATCAAACGGTTCATATAAATCTCACGAAGGCTTGGGTGTGATGCAATCAACTTATACAATGAAGGCTGCGTGAATTTTGGTTCGTCACCTTCGTTGTGACCATATTTTCTATATCCCAAAAGATCTATAAATACATCCATTTGGAATTTCTGACGATACTCCAAAGCGATATCCATCACTTGAGCAACAGCTTCTACATCATCTGCATTCACGTGGAAAATAGGGCAGAGCGTTGTTTTTGCAACGTCTGTGCAATAGATGGAAGTTCGAGCATCTAAATAATTCGTGGTAAAACCTACCTGGTTATTCGTCACGATGTGCAAGGTTCCACCCACTTTGTATCCATCCAAACCTGCCATTTGGACTACCTCATAAACAATACCTTGACCTGCAATTGCAGCATCACCATGCACTAGAATAGGAACGAGTGTATGCGCATCATTTAAGTAGCTATCGATCTTTGCACGCGAAAGACCTTGTACAACAGGGTTTACAGCCTCTAAGTGAGATGGGTTAGGACAAAGTGTAACGTGTACTTCATGTCCATCTACGTTCAAATCTCTTGAGTAACCCAAGTGATATTTCACGTCACCATCAAAATTTTCATCATCATAAGCAACACCTTCAAACTCTTGGAATACGAGTTCTTGCGGTTTGCCTAATATATTCGTGAGTACGTTCAAACGACCTCTGTGAGCCATTCCGACAACAAATTCTTTCACTCCTTTGGAAGCGCCCTTTCTCACCACATAGTCCATTGCTGGAATCAATGCCTCGCAGCCCTCAGCTGAGAAACGCTTTTGACCAACAAATTTCTTGTGGATGTATTGTTCGAAGAGGGAAGCTCTACTGGTCATTTCGAAAAGAGCTTTCTTTTCTTCTGCATCAAAACTTGGCTTTTTGACGGCCTCGATGCGCTCTTTCAGCCATGCCACACGCTCAGGATCACGGATGTACAAATACTCAACACCAATGCTTTGGCAATATGAGTTTTGGAGATGACTTACGATATCTTTCAATTTCGCATCACCAAGACCTATTTCTGTTCCAGCATGGAATGTTTGTTCTAAGTCTGCAGCAGCGAGACCGAAGTTCTCAATTTCCAGACTTGGGCTGTATTTGCGACGTTCGCGTACAGGGTTGGTCTTCGTGAAAAGGTGACCGCGCTGTCTGTATGCATTGATTAAATTGATCACCTTAAATTCTTTCTGCAAAGCCTCAGCTCCCGCACCACTCAATACATCTCCACCCGGCATAACTGGGTATTCTGAACGCTGGAAGTCAAATCCTTCGAAGAATCGTCTCCACGAAATATCTACGCTTTCAGGATTTTGCTTGTATTGAGAATAAAGCAACTCGATAGAGTTGGTGTCGGTATTACTGAGATATGAGAATGAATCCATGTCGATTTCTAATTGCGCACAAAGTTAGTTAACGATTCTATTATGAAAGGCTTTTTCTGAGCCAAACTTTTTGGGCCTCTCTACGAAGAATGAGCCCAGAAAGTTCTTGTGTACTATTTTGAGGATTAGTCTCCGCAACGTGCCGCCTAGCGCTCTTTTCAGAGATGTCTACACGGTAGAGGATTGCTCCTAATTGTGAGGGACTGTCTTGGATAATCTGTGTTAAAAGTTGAAAAATGAGCATTCTCAACTCCTGAGGTGTCGGTGTATCAACCTGCTGGTGATCTTTGGAATACGGGTAAAAGTCTTTGAAGATTTGTTCTTGCGTCAACCGATATAGCTCTTTATAGTCGTGATCTGGAAGATCGTTGGGGAATAATATGAGCTCTCCGTTATTTTCCATCGTTAATGTTCACGCCCAAGCATTTGCTCCGCGAGTTCGCGAAGACTGGTCTTGCGCTCTTCGCTTATTTCGAGGGCCGCTAAATCTGACATGGCCATTTGATGGAAACTTTTCACTTTTTCCAAAACCAATTTGTCTATTTGAAGCTCCACAAAAATGCTTGTCACTGCACGCACTTTTTCTGTCGGATCCTTTGGTTTTTTTCCCAACCAATATTGAATGACTTCTTTATTAGCTCCCTCAGCATTTTCAAGTGCTAAAATTTGCAAGTAAGTTTTCTTGTCGGCGATAATATCGCCTCCCTTCAATTTGCCCACTTTGGCCTCGTCTCCGAAAACATCGAGATAGTCATCCAGTAATTGAAAGGCCAAACCAATATTTTCTCCAAAACGATACATGCGATCAGCATCTGCTTTGCTTGCACCGCCGAGTATGGCGCCGATTTTCATCGCACCAGCAAGTAGAACGGATGTCTTAAGACGAATCATCTCAAGATACTCTTCAAGAGTCACATCAGTGCGCTTCTCAAAGTCCATATCTTGCTGCTGACCTTCACAAACCTCTAATGCGGTTTGATTGAAGACTCTAAATATTTCTGGAAATTTTTCTGTATTGGTTTTTGATAAAAGCTCATAGGCTTGAATCATCATGGCATCGCCGCTCAAAATTGCGGTATTCGAATTCCATTTTTCGTGAACTGTAGCCTTGCCTCGACGAAGCGGGGCATTGTCCATGATGTCGTCATGCATCAAGGTGAAGTTGTGAAATACTTCGACAGCCAAAGCTGGATGAATAGCATCTTCTAGCTCATCCGAAAACAACTGCGCTGACATAATAGAAAGCGCCGGACGCAAGCGCTTTCCTCCTAATGCAAGAATATAAGTGATCGGACCATAAATGCCAGATTTTCCATTCTTTCGATTAAACGCATCGATTTTTTTGGAAACTAAATCTTGTATTTCAGGAAGCGATAACATTTATTGTTTACTGTTTTTTAATTGTTCAAGAAGATACTTGCCATATCCACTGTTAACTAGGGGAACAGCGACTTTTCCCAATTGTTCATCGGTGATGAAATTCATGCGCCATGCAATCTCTTCAATACATCCGATTTTTAATCCTTGTCTCTCTTCTATCACTTGCACGTACTGACCTGCTTGCATCAATGACGCAAATGTGCCTGTATCTAGCCAAGCCGTTCCTCTATCCATCTTCTGCACCATCAATTTCCCACGGCGCAAGTATTCTTTATTTACGTCGGTAATTTCATATTCTCCTCGTGCACTTGGAGCAAGGTTTTTCGCTATCTCGACTACATCATTGTCATAGAAATAAAGCCCCGGAACAGCATAGTTTGACTTCGGCTCCTTTGGTTTTTCTTCGATGGAAATAACACGGTTCTCTTTATCGAATTCGACTACACCATAACGATGGGGGTCATTGACGTGATAGGCATATACTAAGCCTCCCTCAATGTCGGTATTCTGTCTAAGAATTTGTCCAAAAGCATTTCCATAAAAAATATTATCACCCAATACTAATGCACATTTTTCCTTTCCAATGAATTGTTCGCCAAGCACAAATGCTTGTGCAAGGCCATTTGGAACTTCCTGTACTTGATAAGAAAACGAACAGCCAATCTGACTTCCATCGCCTAATAGTTTTTGAAAGCCAGGCAAATCATGAGGTGTAGAAATGATCAAGATATCTTTAATCCCAGCGAGCATCAATGTGCTCAATGGATAATAAATCATCGGCTTATCATAAACAGGCATCAATTGCTTGCTTACAGCCAAAGTCAATGGGTAAAGGCGCGTACCGCTGCCTCCTGCTAAAATGATTCCTTTCATTTATCTTCAATTTGAACGGTCCAATCTTCGTAGTACAAATCATCTTCCTCGTCCATGATTTGGAAGAATGGCTCCTTAAATGCTTTTGTGGTAACACTTCTCTGGAAGGATAACAGCAGCGCTGGAAGTACAATGAGATTGGTAAACATCGCTACTAATAAAGTCACGGCTGTCAACACACCAAGCGCACGCGTTCCTTCAAATTCACTTGCAGCGAAACAACCGAAGCCAAATAGTAATACTAATGAAGTATACACCATGCTCGCCCCAGTTTCTCTAATAGCGAGCAATGCACTCTCTTTAATTTTCCAATTATGCCACTTCAATTCTTGACGATACTTCGCCAAATAGTGAATGGTATTGTCCACTGTAATACCCAGTGCAATGCTAAATACAAGAATAGTCGATGGTTTCAATGGAATGTCCATGAATCCCATGATTCCCGCAGTCATTATTTGCGGAATAATGTTGGGCACAAATGATATAACAACCATTCGCATGCTCCAAAACATGATGGCCATCAACAATGAAATAATCCCAATTCCCAGGAGCAAACTGCTAAACAAATCGCCCACTAAATAATTTGTTCCTTCTAAGAAAATGATGGATGTTCCTGTGAGTGTAACGTGGTACTTTTCGGATGGGAAAATGCTGTCGATCTGAGGCTTGATATCTTTCATCAAGCGATCCATTTCTTTGGTACCAATATCTGCAACTTGCGTTGTTACACGAGTCATAGTCTTGGTGCTATCAAGGAATGATTTCTCTAATCCTTTTGAATTGTAATCATTCTGTAA
This sequence comes from Flavobacteriales bacterium, assembly GCA_027491215.1. GTDB lineage: Bacteria > Bacteroidota > Bacteroidia > Flavobacteriales_D > Sanyastnellaceae > JAIXWP01. The sequence continues at coordinate 8,202 of JAIXWP010000035.1, forward strand.
ATAAGGCCCTATGAAGCTTTGTTCGTTTCGAGTAATCAAACGATAGTACTCCGGATCTCCATTGTAAAATGCTTGTTTGATAAACTTGCCCGCATCGGCAATGGAAAGTGATCTCGAGAATGGATGAATAACAGTGTCTTCAACCTGCAACGTATAATTCGTAAGCAGGTCCTGAAGTTCTTCAATCTTCGCTAGGTTTTTATCTTTTGTGATCTGACCTTTCTTTTGACCATCGACCATGATTTCGAAGGGCATCACTCCGTGGAAGTTTGTTTCAAACCACTTGAGGTCGGTAATTACTCGGTCTTCATCCGGTAAGTCATCTACAATGTTTCCTGTAGTGTGCACCATCGTTACGCCCACTATGCCTAGCACTACAAGAATGGTTGTGATGATGTAAACCGCTTTTCTTCGGTAGGTGACAACACTCACTAATGCGTCAAGGATCTTTTCTAACCAAGGGGTGCTCAAGTGTCCCAAGTGCTTCTCAGTTGGAGGAGAAAGGAAGCTGTAAGCTATCGGGAAGATCAACAATGACAAGAAAAATACGGCCATTGAGTTGATAGTGGCAATTACCCCAAACTGTTTCAATAGATCACTTGAAGTGAAAATGAACGTCGCAAATCCAACCGCAGTGGTAGCATTGATCATAAATGCTGCTGCTCCTGCTTTCTGCACTACACGGGCTAATGCGCGGGTTTTATTTCCATAGCGCTTGTATTCTTGATGATACTTTGTAACAAGATAAATGCAGTTAGGTACACATGTTACAATCATCAATGGGGGCATCAATCCCATCAAAGCGGTGATTGGATAATCAAACAGAGCAATACTTCCCATTGCTACGACTACTGCCACAATCACCACGCTCATCACCACAGTGATGACCTTCAAGCTTCTAAAGAAAATGTACAACAGAAGCACACAAATCAACGCTGAAAGCAAGGTGAAGAAACGCAGCTCAGCCTTGATCTTGGTGGTCATTTCTGTGCGGATATAGGGCAGTCCAGAGAGATGTGTTTTAACCCCGGTCTCTTCTGTAAACTTATCCGTGAGATTGACGATTTGCTCTACTGCATTGCCGCGGTTTTCGCTATTAAATAAAGCCGCATTCACAAACACCATCATCAAACCAGACTCTGTGCTGTCGTTGTATAACAGGCCACGGTAGAAAGGAAGACTGTATATTTTTTCTCGAATAGCATCTACTTCCGCTTGCGTTTCAGGAAGCTTCGGTACAATCTGCTCAAACTTGAAGCGCTGAGCTGTTGTGTCTTTATACAGATTGTAGCAATGGGCAGTGGAGAAGATCGAATCGACTGAGTTTTGTTTGGCCCCTTCTACATCCACTTGAATTTTCTTTAGATCATTTCCAAGCTGTTTCCACTTTTTGAAATTCTCTAGCTTCCAAATATTGGGGTCGCGATATCCAATTACTAGCACGTTTCCGTCCTCAGAGAATTGTTTCACAAAACGATCATACTCGATGTACGTGCTGTCATCCTTTGGAAGGACTCCTGCAAATTTGTAGCTCATTCTTACGAATTGTGCTTCATACGCCATGAACGCAGTGAATGCGATGAGCATAATGGCAAGAGGTAGCCTATATCGAAGTATGGATGCGCCTATTTTTCCCCACATAGAATTATAATAATGCACAAATTAAAGGCATCTCGTTGAATTGATGCCCTTTTTTTAAGTTAGAATTCATCTCATCTGTTTATATACATTTGTCCATTATTATAAAAAACATCAATTATATGTCTAATAATCATCATGCTCAGGTAGATGCCTTCATGTCGAAGGTAAGGGCAATGAACCCCAACGAACCTGAATTCTTGCAAGCAGTGCAAGAGGTTGCAGAAGCAGTTATTCCTTTCATGGATGCACATCCTAAGTATAAGGAAGCTAAAATTCTTGACCGTATTGTTGAACCTGAGCGCACTATCATTTTCCGTGTGCCATGGGTTGATGATAAAGGTGAGATTCAAGTAAATCGCGGATACCGTGTGGAGTTTAACTCTGCTATCGGACCTTACAAAGGCGGTCTACGTTTCCACCCAACTGTAAATCTTTCAGTGCTTAAGTTCTTAGGATTTGAGCAAATCTTCAAAAACTCTTTGACTACTCTTCCAATGGGTGGTGGTAAAGGTGGGTCTGACTTCGATCCAAAAGGAAAGAGCGATCGTGAGGTGATGGCTTTCTGCCAAAGCTTTATGTCTGAGCTTTCTCGCCACATTGGTGCTGATACTGACGTTCCTGCCGGTGATATCGGTGTGGGAGGTCGTGAAATTGGATTCATGTTCGGACAATACAAGCGTCTTCGCAATGAATTCACAGGTGTACTTACTGGAAAAGGCCGCAACTGGGGTGGATCATTGATCCGTCCTGAGGCTACAGGATATGGCACTGTTTACTTCGCTCAAGAAATGCTCGCTACTAAAGGCCAAGATTTCAAAGGCAAAACGGTTGTGGTATCTGGTTCAGGTAACGTTGCTCAATATGCTATTGAAAAAGCAACTGAACTCGGAGCGAAAGTGGTTACTGCTTCCGATTCATCTGGATATGTATATGACGCTAATGGTATCGATGCTGATAAGCTCGCGTTCTTGATGGAATTGAAGAACGTGAAACGCGGACGTATCAAGGAGTACGCTGACAAGTATGGAGCTGAATTCGTTGCTGGTAAAACTCCTTGGGGAGTGAAGTGCGATATCGCTTTGCCTTGCGCAACTCAGAATGAGTTGAATGGTGACGATGCTAAAGCACTCGTTGCTAACGGTTGTACTTGCATTGCAGAAGGTGCTAACATGCCTTCAACTCCAGAAGCAATCGAGGTTTTCTTGGATAAGAAAGTTCTTTTCTCTCCTGGTAAGGCTTCAAACGCTGGTGGTGTTGCAACTTCAGGTCTTGAAATGTCTCAAAACTCCCTTCGCCTTTCTTGGTCACGTGAAGAAGTGGATCAGCGCTTACATGGTATCATGAAGAGCATCCACGCTGCATGTGTTCAGTATGGTAAAGAAGGTGATTCAATCAATTACGTGAAAGGTGCAAACATTGCAGGTTTCGTGAAAGTAGCTGACGCAATGATCGATCAAGGTGTCGTATAATATTGCATTCAAAATAAAATAGAAAAGCGCCCGTTAATGGGCGCTTTTTTTATTTAAGTGATTCTTTTTGCGATTGTTATGTAAACTATCCAAAAAATGAATACCTTGGACTAGCCTTTTGAAAACCAAACCTCTATGAACAGAAAACTTTACCTACTGGTAGCCATGCTTTTCATTTCTGTAAAAGCATTTACACAAACTCCATTTTGGACAGAGGATTTCGGAACGGGATGCAACGCCGAACAACTTGCTACAAGTTATGTTGGACCGAATGGTTCTTGGACTATTGTTAATACAGGAACGAATCAAACTTCTGCCAATACTTGGTTTATCAGCGCTACAGAAAATGGAAATGCTCCTGGACAATGCGGCAGTGGTTGCGGTAATGATCGATCGCTCCACCTTGGTGCCCTCAATTCACCATTAGGATCAGATTTAGGGGCCGCTTATTATGAAGGCCTGCAAGGTTTCTGCGGTTTTTTCCCTTGTGCAGCAACAAACAAGCGAGTTGAATCACCAACTATCAACTGCACAGGGATCTATGATATCACTATTTCATTCTCCTACATCGAGGGTGGAAATGCTATAGACAACGCAACTATGTGGCTCTACGATGGTGTTTCATGGTCGCTTTGGCTAGATTTAGGAAAAACTTTTTCTGCTGGGTGCAGCCCACAAGGACTCTGGACTGGTTTCACAGCGGGATTGCCTTCTTACGTGTTCAATAACCCCAATGTAAAAATTGGTTTTCAATGGACCAATAACGATGACGGTGATGCTACAGATCCGAGCTTTGCGGTCGATGACATCGAACTTTCAGCGGATGTCAACGTCGATATCATTCCCCCGCAATTGACTTGTATCGGGGATCAAGTGTTCGAAGCGAATACGGATTGTGAATTTATTCTACCGAATTTTCTTTCTCAAATTACGGTGACCGATAATGTGGATCAAGATGTTGAATTGACTCAGAGTCCTGCTGGACCTGTTGCTATTGGTGTCGGTATAACAGCGGTTACCATCACCGCTACAGATGATGCGGGTAATTCTTCTACGTGCACTATTGAGGTCTTGGTGGATGACGCTACTCCTCCAGTGCTCACTTGTTCTAGTGACGTGCAAGTAATCTCGGCGAATGGTGTGGATGCTTTTGTTGACGTGCCAGCTGCATTTGCCCAAGACAACTGTTCAGCAGTTACCTTAATCAACGACTATAATAATACTTCTGATGCTGATGGTACTTATCCGCTTGGAATTACGATAGTCACTTGGACAGCTACAGATGTCAATGGCAATAGCGAAACATGCGAAACTACCGTCAATGTAGTGGATGGTGATTGCTGCACGGGAGACTTCAATTGTGATGGCCTCGTTGGTGTGAGCGACCTTATTTTCTTCATGGCATCATATAGTTGTCAGGGGACTTGTCAGGCCGATCTATCTGACGATGGGGTAGTAGGAGCGGCAGATCTCTTGATTTTCATGGATTTGTTCGGCACCGTCTGTCCTTAATTCACAGACCATTAACATCCATTTCATTTTTGGTAGGCGTTCTCTTAGTATATTTGCACGAATTTATTTAATAAGGTAAATTCAAACGTTCATGTCTTATTTATCAGAAAAGCTTGTAGGTGAGGGTCTTACCTACGATGATGTACTACTCGTTCCAGCCTATTCAGAGGTATTGCCACGCGAGGTTGTCATCAAATCAAATTTCTCACGAAATATTATTCTAAACACTCCCATCGTCTCTGCCGCAATGGATACGGTCACTGAGTCTGCAATGGCTATTGCCATGGCACGCGAAGGTGGAATCGGAGTGATCCATAAAAATATGCCCATCGCTGCGCAAGCGGCGGAGGTCAGAAAGGTAAAGCGCTCGGAAAGCGGAATGATTCAAGATCCTGTAACGCTTCTCGAGTCAGCAAACGTGGGCGATGCTCTGCAATTAATGGCAGAAAATAAAATTGGTGGAATTCCAGTAGTCGATGAAAACGGTATCCTTAAAGGTATTGTTACCAACCGAGATCTTCGCTTCGAAAAAATCAACTCTCGCCCTATCACAGAAGTGATGACGTCACAAAACATTGTCACGACGAAGAAGTCGCAAGACTTAAAAGAGGCGGAATCTATTCTTCAAGAAAGAAAAATTGAGAAACTACCGGTCGTTGATGACAACGGTAAATTGGTAGGCCTCATTACCTATAAAGACATCATCAAGCTTCGCAAGTACCCCAACTCATGTAAAGATAAGTTTGGTCGTTTGCGCGTTGCTGCCGCTGTCGGTGTGACATTCGACACGCTGGATAGAGCGGAAGCGCTTGTGAAAGCGGGAGTAGATGCCATCATCATCGATACAGCTCACGGACATTCAGCAGGCGTAATTAAGACGTTGAAGGAAGTGAAAGCGAAGTTTGGAGGTCAAGTCGATGTGATCGTTGGAAACATTGCAACTGCTGCTGCCGCAAAAGCACTGGCTGAGGCAGGTGCAGATGGCGTGAAGGTAGGAATCGGCCCTGGTTCGATTTGTACTACCCGCGTTATTGCAGGTGTAGGAGTTCCTCAATTGACAGCTGTAATGGATGTTGCTGAAGGACTTCAAGGCACAGGCATTCCATTCATCGCAGATGGTGGTATCCGTTATACTGGAGATATCGCTAAGGCTATTGCAGCCGGAGCGTCTACTGTGATGGTAGGTTCAATGCTTGCAGGAGTGGAAGAGTCTCCTGGAGAAACGATCATTTACGAAGGAAGAAAATTCAAATCATACCGCGGAATGGGAAGTCTGGAGGCTATGCAACATGGCTCGAAGGACCGTTATTTCCAAGATGCGGAAGACGATATTAAAAAATTAGTACCTGAGGGAATCTCAGGTCGCGTACCATACAAGGGAAGTGTTCAAGAGGTGATGTACCAAGTGATTGGTGGTCTCCGTGCCGGAATGGGATACTGCGGTGCTGCAAGTGTTCAACACCTTCAGCAAGCTAAGTTTATTAGAATTACCAATGCCGGAATCAAGGAAAGCCACCCGCATGATGTATTCATAACCCGCGAAGCACCTAATTATAGCCACAAGTAGGGCCATAGTTGCTTCTCTGGTATTACATTTGCCATCCTTTGTTTTTAAAACTATAAGTATTTATGAAGTTGCTTAACCTTTTTGCTGCTTTGGTGATTTTCACCACTTTGAGTTTTTCTGCTTTTTCACAAGATAAAAAAGCAACCATTCTCACCATTCAAGGAGAGAACATCACACTCGAAGAATTCGAGAATATTTTTAGAAAAAACAACAGAGATTCAGTCATCACGCAAAAATCGCTGGATGACTATATGGAGTTGTTTATCAATTTTAAACTGAAGGTAAGAGAGGCGAAGGCGCTCGGTTTAGATACCGTGGCTAAATTCAAAACTGAACTTGAAGGCTATCGCGCTACACTCGCTCGTCCTTATCTAACAGACACGGACATGCTCAACGGCATGATGCGTGAAGCTTACGACCGATCGAAACAAGAGGTTCGTGCAAGCCACATCCTTATCAATTGCGATCCTTCAGCTTCTCCAGAAGACACCCTCAAGGCTTACAACAGAGCTATGGAGGCTAGAAAGAAAATTTTGGATGGAGCTAAGTTCGATGCGACGGCAAAAGAATACAGCCAAGATCCAAGCGCTAAGGATAATGGCGGTGATCTCGGATACTTTACTGTTTTCCAAATGGTGTATCAATTTGAAGATGGCGCGTACTCAACTCCTGTAGGACAAGTATCAATGCCGGTGCGCACTCGCTATGGCTACCATGTAATCAAAGTGACCGATAAGCGCACTGCACGTGGAGAAATCCATGTTGCACATATCATGGTGAAAGAGAAGAAAGAAGAAAATGGAGCAGCAAATGCTTCTGCAAAAGCAAAAGAAATTTATGACAAGGCTATGGCTGGTGAGTCTTTTACTGACCTCGCTGCCAAGTACAGTGATGATGGTTCTACAAGCAAATCAGGCGGAGAACTTCCTTGGTTCGGAACTAATAAAATGGTGGCAGAATTTGAAGAGGCTGCATTCGCTTTAAAGAATGATGGAGAGATTTCAGCTCCGATCAAAACATCATACGGCTGGCACATTATCAAACGTCTAGGCTACAGAACAATCGGTACCTACGAGGAGTCAGAGAAGAAAATTAAGAGTGATGTTTCAAGAGACGGACGTAGCGAAAAAACTAAGAACTCATTTGTTTCTAAGTTGAAGAAAGAATACAAGTTTACTTATGATGAGAAACTTGTAAATGAAATGGCTGCTACTGCTGATACATCTGTGTTTAAAGGAACTTGGAACGTTAGCAGCAAGTTGTTGAAGAAGCCAATGTTCACGATTGATGGAAAGAAATATCCTGCAAGCGAATTCCATAAAGTGATCACAGATCGTATGAAAATTCGTACGAAACAGACTCCTGCAGATTACATTCGTTCTGAAGCAAAAGTTTATGCTGAAAATGCATTATTGAAACACGAAGACACAAAGCTAGAAGGCAAACACGATGCCTTCCGTCTATTGATGAATGAATATCGTGAGGGTATCTTGTTGTTCGAATTGACGGATCAAAAGGTGTGGTCAAAGGCGGTGAAGGATTCAACTGGTCTGCAGAATTTTTATGATAACAACAAGTCGAAATTCATGTGGCCTGAGCGTATCGATGTGACTTTCTACACTTGTGCAAATGAGCAAATCGCTGCAAAAGTGCGTGAACTAATCGCTCAGGGAGTTTCTAATTCTGATATCGCTTCGCAAATCAATAAAGATACTCAACTCAATATTCAAATTGAAGAAGGTGTGTTTGCAAAAGAGGATAGAGATATTCTTGAAAATGTAGCTTGGAAAAAAGGATTGAGCATGAACATCCCGTACAATGGACAATTCGTTATTGCTAATGTGAAAGATGTGATCGCAAGCACTCCAAAGAAATTCTCAGAATGTCGTGGTCTTGTAACGTCTGAATATCAAAACTATTTAGAAGAGCAGTGGATCAAAGAGTTGCGAACTAAATATTCTTCAAGCATAAATAAGCAAGTGCTTCACTCCATTAAATAATGAGAAAAGGAATTTTCTTCATACTGCTCGCTGCTTTTTTCGGCAACGCTTGTAACAAAAATCAAGCGTCCGACGCCATAGTAGCACAAGTAGGAGAGAAAACCCTCACGTGGGCAGAATTGGAAGATGTTATTCCAAATAACTCTTCCCCTGAAGACAGTATCAATCTTAGCGAAACCTACATCAATGATTGGGTGCGCGAGCAAGTGGTGCTTCGACAGGCTGAAGAAAATCTTTCCAACGAACAAAAGAACTTTGATGAACTCATAGAAAATTATCGAAAGTCGCTTTTGACCTATTCGTATGAACAAGAATTGGTTCGACAAAAGTTGGATACAAATGTGAACGAAGAGGAGATAGAGAAGTACTATAATGACAACATCAAAAACTTTGAATTGAAGGACTACATCGTAAAGGTGAAGTTCTGCGCGCTTTCTTCGGACAGCAAAGATTTGAAGCAAATGAAAAAACTCTTCTATTCTTCTGAATCAGGCGACTTAGTGAAGTGGGAGGCATTGTGTATTGAAAAGCAAGCGGCTTATTATTTTGATGAAGATCGCTGGATGCTGTGGGAAGACTTAGTTCAGAAAATTCCACTGGAGATTTTTGACGTAGAATCTTTTCTTAAGAAAAACAAAAGCATCGAACTTGAAAGAAACGGAAACACGCATTTTATTTCTTTCCTCGATTATCAGCTCAGCGGAAGTCAATCACCATTGAGCTTTGAGAGAGAGAAGATAAAAGACATGATTATTAACAAAAGAAAAATTGAACTACTTACCAGAATGAGAGAGGACTTGTATCAGCAAGCGATGGAGAAGAAGGAAGTGGAGATTTTTACCAATAAGAAATGAAAAAATTAATCGCAATATTTTTCCTTGCACCATTTTTATCACTGGCTCAGGGCGAAATAGTAGATAAAATCATCGGTGTAGTTGGAGATGAAATCATCTTGTATTCTGATGTGAAAGCCGCTATTCTAGAGCGCTCTCAAGGAAAGACAACTGTTGCTAGTCCAGCAGAAACTTGCGCCATCTATGAAGATCTACTTTATCAAAAATTACTTCTAAATCAATCGCGTCTTGATAGTATTGAGGTAGCAGATGCGGAAGTAGATATGCAAGTAGATCGCCGTATCAGTTATTTCGTTCAAATGTTTGGTAGCACGGAGCAATTCGAAGCTTACTATGGCAAGACCACTGCTCAAATGCGTGAAGAATATTTCGATTTGATCAAAGATCAATTGTTGGTGCAACGTATGCAACAAGAGATTACGAAGGAATTGAAGGTGACACCATCTGATGTACTGAAATACTACAACAATATTCCTGCTGATTCACTTCCATTGGTAGGTGAGCAAGTAGTGTATTCTCAAATTGTCATTGATCCCGCCATTCGCGAAACTGAGCGTCAACGGACGATTCAGTTTTTGGATTCTGTAAGAATGGATATTATGAATGGTAAGACATCCATGACGCTGCAAGCTGCTAAATGGAGTGAGGATCCAGGGTCGCGCTACAAAGGCGGTTGTTATCCACTTCAAAGAAAAGGATCCTTTGTTCCTGAATATGAAGCGGCAGTTATGAATACACCAGAGGGTAACTATTCTCCAGTTTTCAAAAGCGACTACGGTTATCACTTTGTGAAGGTGGTGGAAAAACGTGGCGACTTCTATGAATCATGTCACATCTTGATGAGTCCTAAGACATTTGAAGATGATTTGACACAAGCAAAAATCAAGTTAGATAGTTTGGCAAGCGATATTCGCGCGGGTAAAATCACATTCCCACAAGCAGCATCGCGTTACAGCACAGATAAAAACACAGCGAATCAAGAAGGCCGCGTGGCAGATATTCAAACAGGAAGCAAGCACAATGTAGCCAACCTTGAACCTGAAACTAACCTAGCGCTAAGCGCACTTCAAGTGGGTGAGATTACCGAGCCATTGCTTATTAAAAAAGCAGATGGTAGTCAATCTTACGTAATGTATCGATTGGATAATAGAATTCCTGCACACAGAGCGACCATGGAACTCGACTTCGAAATATTCAAAATCGGAGCAGAAGACAATGCAAGCCAGAAGATTACGGATGATTGGGTGACAAAGAAAATTCAAGGAACTTATGTTTCTGTTGACCCAGAGTTCGCTCCTTGTGGATTTGATTTTAGTTGGGTAAAAAACAAACCATAAAGTTCAATCGTTTATATTCGCAATAATAATCGTGTGAACGAATAACTACTATGGCAGAAATTCAATTTAACTCGGACGCAGAAGCGCTCGATTCGCTGAAAGGAAAATATCAAGCTTTACAACAAGAGATAAAGAAAGCCATCGTCGGTCAAGATGAGGTGGTGAAAAATGTGCTTATTTCTATTCTCGGAAATGGTCACTGTCTTTTAGTAGGTGTGCCCGGACTAGCAAAAACATTATTGGTAAATACGATCGCTCAATCTTTGGGTTTGAGCTTTAATCGTATCCAATTCACGCCCGACTTAATGCCGAGCGATATCATTGGTTCTGAAATTTTGGATGGCGATCGCCAATTCAAATTTGTAAAAGGACCTTTATTTTCAAATATCATCCTTGCCGATGAGATCAACCGTACTCCACCTAAAACACAATCTGCATTGCTTGAAGCGATGCAAGAAAGAAAGGTGACTGCGGCAGGTCAAACGTATTCGCTTCCTTCACCGTTCTTCGTTTTGGCAACACAAAACCCCATCGAACAAGAAGGAACATACCCACTACCAGAAGCACAACTCGACCGTTTCATGTTCAATATTTGGGTGGATTATCCGACCTACCAAGAAGAATTGGAAATCGTGCGCAGTACTACTTCTAACAGAAAAGTAGAATTGAGATCAGTTATTTCTGGTGAGGAAATCACATTCTATCAGAACTTAATTCGCAAGATGCCAGTTACGGATCATGTGATTGAATATGCTGTTAAGCTTGTTGGAAAAACACGCCCTGGTGGAGAGTTTGCTCCAGAAATGGTGAATCAATTCTTATCGTGGGGAGCGGGACCTCGTGCGTCGCAAAACTTAATTGTTGCTGCAAAATGTAACGCTGCATTGAATGGTAAATACAGCCCAGATATCGAGGATATTAAAGCAGTTGCTGTTCCAATTCTTCGTCACCGTATTGTGAGAAACTACAAAGCGGAAGCGGAAGGATATACAGTCGAAAAAATCGTAGCGGAGTTGCTCTAATTATTTTTTTCTTAGAAAAATAGCGTAGCTAAAAATCATAGCCAACGCAAAATCCCATAAGTGCATTACTACTCCGGTAGTCAAATGAAACAAGACGCCCACTAGCAATAGGGGCGTTTTTATTTTTTTAAACCAGATTAAAATAGGAAATGCAAATTGATAGGCCATCACTCCGAAGGTGAGGGCTTTCATCAAGAACCATTGATGCGTGATGCCTGAATTTTTAATCCAATCGGTCGAGAAGCGCTCGATTTCCAAAGTGTAGTATAATGCTTCACCCGAAGGCCACATGTCGCCATTGAGCTTGTAAAGGGCTGCAACGAGGTAAAGCAGGACGATCTGTGCAATGCTCGCAGTGCGGCTCAGGTGATTAAGTATGTGTTGAAATGGCTCGTTTGTTTTCGTGCGCACAGGAATGCAGTAAAATGCCAACGCCAACATCAAAACATTTCCTGCATTGAACACATTGTATCCTGCATAAAAAAGCAACAGTCCTGTAAACCATGTCAAGAGTCTCGGCAACCAAACATGCTTGAATTCAAACATCGACGCAATGGCTCCTATCAGATGTGTCCAGAATACCCAAGGAAAAAGCGAAAGCTTGAACACCAAAGCATACGCGACATTCGTGGTGACGTTAGATGCACCACCGAATCTCATCAATACGGTTTCTGGTCCCCAAATTAAACTTCGAATATCCCATGTCATGAAAATGGAAATGATAAACCAAGCGTACACGAGTCGAACAAACAAACGCAATGCGCCAGCATACTCCACGGGCTGCTGCATGCTGGTGATATAGGTTTGCACTCTAGTGAACATCGGTATTATATTTCATGGAGGGAAAAACGAGCTCACCCCATTTCTCATGCTCATTAGCACCGAAAATCGGAGTAAATTGGTATGTGAGTCTTAGTTGAAGACTATCTTGAATATCGCTACCGACGTGTCTTTCATGCATTTCATAAACAAAGTACACCGCCTTGTTATAATCGAATGATTTAGTAATAGCATCTAATTTTTGAATACCATTTTCATAGTATAAATTATTTGCAACTACAGAAGAAAGTCCACTGCAAATGCTCTGTTCGATATACTCCATGCGGTGTCTGCTATCATAGCCGTAGGTGCTTGTTGCGTCTTGCCAAGACATCCAGTGATCATTTGCTTTAACCCGAAACTCCAACTGCACATCATATGCAGGAACCTCCGGTGCAAACATGGTCCATGACTGATGAAAGAATGGAACGGTATAGCTCGTGCTCAACGCTCGTACAGAAGAAGGGAGTGGAATAAAATCAAGCGCATAGATGCCCACCATAATGAAATGGAACGCAAGGACAGCAAGGCCTGCCAAACTGATATAAGTTAGTTTTTTACTCAACTTTTTTCGATGAGCTACAAACATAATCTCAAATCTTTGAGATACCTTGCAGGCCTCAAGTAAAAAAGAAGATTATGGAAATTTCTGCAAACGATCCACGCCTTAAATCATGGGTAGATGTCCCACAAGGAAGTGATTTTCCAATTCAAAATTTACCCTTCGGTGTATTTCGTACAGAAAGCCAGTTGCCCCGCGTAGGCGTTGCTATTGGTGATAAAATCCTTGATCTTAAAGCACTCCACATTCTAGGATATCTCGAAAATCTGCCTTTTCGTTTAGAAGATTTTCTTGCAGATTCATTGAATCCGATGATGAAGCATGGAAAAAAAGCGAGTCGAGATCTTCGCAATCGCATCAGCAAACTTCTTCGTTCTGATATGCCTGATCTTCGCGATCGCGAACATCATGTGAAGCAAGTGCTCGTGAGTCAATCAGAAGTGCAAATGCTCTTGCCGATTAGAGTGGGCGATTACACTGACTTCTACAGCAGTGAAGATCACGCAAGAAATGTCGGAACAATGTTTCGCGATCCTGCTAAGGCGCTCCTACCAAACTGGAAACATTTGCCTGTAGGTTATCACGGCCGTGCATCGAGTATTGTGGTGAGCGGCACTCCTATCAACAGACCGATGGGTCAAGTGAATCCAAGCGATGATACTCCGCCTACTTTCAAAGCGTCAGGTCAGCTTGATTTCGAGTTGGAAGTAGCTTTCGTTACTTTCGATGGTAAGCCGATGGGTCAGCGCATCAGCACTGGTGAAGCAGATGATTATATTTTCGGTTTAATGTTGTTCAACGATTGGAGTGCGCGCGATATTCAACGTTGGGAATACGTTCCACTCGGACCATTCTTGGCAAAGAATTTTGGATCCACTGTTTCTCCTTGGGTAGTGACGTTGGATGCATTAGAACCCTTCCGTGTGCCGGGTCCAGTGCAGGATCCAGAAGTATTGCCTTATTTGAAATACGAGGGAAATAAAAATATCGATATCCATTTGGAAGTGGGAATCATTCCTTCAAATGGACAGGAAACCATCGTTTCTCGAAGCAATTACAAGCACATGTATTGGAATATGACGCAGCAATTGGCGCATCATACTGTCGGTGGATGTAATATCAAATGCGGCGATATGATGGCAAGCGGTACCATTTCTGGACCAACCGAAGGATCGTTCGGTTCTATGTTAGAAATCGCTTGGAAAGGAACGAAACCAGTCGCAATGACGGATGGCTCTACTAGAAACTTTATTCTAGATGGAGATAACGTTGTAATCCGCGGTTATGCAGAAAAAGAAGGTGTGCGCGTAGGATTCGGAAAGTGCGAAGGAGTAGTACTCCCTGCTATTGAATTCTAAAAGAAAAAGTGCATTTTTTCTTTGTTCTTCCAACCCGCTTGGCTTTGGTAATTGACAAAGAAAATTTTCACATCTGCTTGGCTTTCGTAATCCACGAAATAGATTTTCTTTTGAGCCTGACTCGCATATTTTACAAAATGCCATAATCCATTATTGGCTCCTGCTTGGCTCTCATAATCTACTTTGAAAACAAGCAAGTCTGCTTGGCTTTCATAGTTAACTACAAAGACTTTTACGTCTGCTTGTGACTCATAGTCTACTGAAAAAACTTTCTGTGCGTCTGCCTTGATCGACAGCGCAATTAGAAGTGCGAATAGTAGTACTTGTTTCATGATTATAAATGTAGTAAAGTTTCTTATTTCTTTTAGCAAAATGAAAATCAATTCCTGCACTCTCCCGTTTGGATTCTTGGTCATTTTAGTGTCTAGCACTTTTCAATTACTAGGCCAAGATTCCCAAAAGAAAATTTCCTTAAATGCCGAGGTGATACCAATGGTGTATCATTGTCAAACCGTGGCTCTACGAGACTATGTAGAGGATCCTAATGCGATCAAGGAAATCACCAAAACAGCCAAACGCATCCTTCTTTCGCGCGCGCATCAGAGATCGTAGCGATGACATGGAAAGCCTTGATGGGCGGGCTAGATAGAAGCAGAGGGGCATTGCGTTGAAATAAATGCTACCTTTGCAGAGAATTTAGGGCCCGACCTTGGATTTGACAGCGAGATGAATAGCTGTGTAAGCATGCAGAGCGTTTTGTGTTTTAGCTCTTAAATATCGGAGCACAAGTCAGAGATGACAACAATTCTTACGCGCTCGCAGCCTAATCACCGATTGTGATTACGCCTAATCCCGTCAAGTTTGGCGGGACGAGTAAGTCTCGTTGCGGACCCCGCTCCTGGTACGTAACATAGAGGCTTCATCAAAGGGAGATCGCCAAAGATGATTCTTGTAGTCAGCGGCTAAAAACTTCAAGATAAGTGGTACGCTTGGTTGACTGTGGCCTGGCCTCCAACGAAAATTAATTGCAGGATAAGCATGTAGAAAGCTCAGAAATTCCTTGTTTGGACGCGGGTTCGACTCCCGCCGGGTCCACAAAATAAAAAGGGGAAGAAACATTTAAAAATGGTTCTTCCCTTTTTTTGTTGGGGGTATACTTCATGATCTCTTTAAAGCAAAAAGCTCTACATCATTGCCTCGAATCCTCTTAGTTTCTCATATGCTTCACTTGGTGTATACCCTTTAAGCACAAACTTTATTAGGCTTGGTTGGTAATGCAACGGATACTTCTTGATCTCTTCCATTATTTCTTCTGTCAATGGATTGTTGCTCTTCATGTCTTCTGGCGCTTTCATAATTTAGAAATTAGATACTTCAGTTAATATATTCGACTATTTCTTCTTTATATTTTCTTCTGTCATGATGCTAGATCACCCTCAGGGCAAATCTATTTAACTATCATTGATAATGCTGAATACAGTTAATCCATATTGCAGCAATTCGAAACACGGTGCGAAGGTATACTGAGTATACCAAATATGTGAATGATCGATACTCGATGAAGATGGAAATATTGGTACAGGACGGTAACGGTTGGGTGTGAGAAATTGCAGCGCGGGCCGTCGTTCTAGAGTACCCGTCCCCCTTCATCTTTACATTACAATTCGAAATTTTTTGAGGTCGAAATACAAAAAGACATTAGATTCGTAACAGAACCTATATGACAGCACCGCTGTTGTTGGTGTAGGTCTTTTATTTCTGCCAAATACCTGTTATGATTAAACATCTACTTACGGCCACTCTGGTCTTTCTTTCTTTCTTCGCATTATCCCAAGCTTCGCTGGAAATCCTACTCATGGACTCGCTCAATGCTCCAGTGGTTGGACAAGGCGTTACTGTTTCCAACGAACAAATCGGATTCGCAAAACAATTCGTCTCTAGTGAAAATGGTAAAGTGCAAATCGCCGGTCTGAGCACCAGCGGTAAGTACACGGTGATCGTTAGCGAAGGGGGGATCTTCCAAGGCCGCACTCTCACCAATATTTCTCTGATCTCCAACAAAACAAAAAGTATATCGGTAGTGCTTTCTGAAAAACTCAATCTGCTTTCTATCGTCACGATCAATGGAAATGATTATCAATCGATCAATACGGTAAACGGGGAGGTGGCATCTGAACTCAGCATCAAGGAGCTTCAAGAGCTGCCTGTAGAAGGCCGCGATATCACGCGCGCTTTATATCGTTTACCCAACATAACACAAGCAACAGGTTTCTTCCCCGAAGCTCCAAACGTGTCGATCAATGGGGCGAACGCTCTTTATACCAATTATGAAATTGATGGTATGGACAATAACGAGAACTTCCTCGGCGGACAACGCTTTGCGATGCCTCTCGGTTTTACCAAAAACATCACTGCTCTCACGAATAATTTCTCTGCAGAACACGGTCTTACTTCTAATGGTATTGTAAACATTACCACGCAGTCGGGTACTAACAAAACAAGTGGCGAGGTATTCTACATTATGCGCCCAGGTCCTGCGTTGGATTCTCCTTCTCGCTATGCACAAAGAGATCTTTCTGGTAACCAAGTGAAGGATGGCTTCATGCGATACCAAGCGGGATTCGGCATCGGTGGTGCAATTAAAAAGGATAAAACATTTTATTTCCTCAACGTCGAACACACGACAGATATAAAAGATAATCTTCTCAATATCCCACAATTGGGAATCAATGAAACGGTGAGAGGAAGAAATAATTTTTCATACATCTCTGGAAAGCTCGATCAACACTGGTCTCCAAAGTTTCACTCATCGCTTCGTGTCAATGTTGGACTGGTGGGCATCGAACGTCAAGGTGGTGGATTGGAAGGTGGCACTACTTTCAATTCTGCAGGGAATACGCAGACTAGAAATTCTGTGAATATTGCTTTCAAAAATACTTATACCACGGATCGCTATACATATGAAGGAAATTACTCTTTCGGTCGCTTCCATTGGAATTACGCAGCGCCTCTAG
The DNA here is from genome assembly GCA_027491215.1 of Flavobacteriales bacterium. Classification (GTDB taxonomy): domain Bacteria; phylum Bacteroidota; class Bacteroidia; order Flavobacteriales_D; family Sanyastnellaceae; genus JAIXWP01. The sequence goes on from JAIXWP010000035.1 coordinate 25,357, forward strand.
ATAATCAAAACCCGGATGTATCACTATTGGATCCATCGGGGGTTTCTATTGGTTTCTTAGGTCACCCTGGCTATGCATTCGAGGATATTGAAGAGACGCATGTGGTGCAACAAAAAATTACGCTCTATCAAGGCAATCACCGTATCAAAGCAGGTCTGCAATTGAAGAGCTCTGGATTTGAATTGTATGGCGGCGGTAATCCAAATGGCAGCTACCTCGTGCAATTAAATCAAACACAACTCGATGCTCTAGTGGCTTCAGGCATCGGAAGTGCGTTAACTCCACGAGACATTCCATCGGACGTTCAGGTACTTTACTACGGTGTTGAACTGCGTCCCAATTCTTTTACAAAGCGTCAGAATATTTACAGCGCTCATGTAGAAGATCAGTGGTCGGTAGGTTCTCGTTTGAATGTGAATCTTGGATTGCGATATGACTACGACGATCTTTCAAAAGGTGGGTCAAACACAGGAGACATGGACAACATCGCTCCTCGCGTGAGTTTGAATTATGAATTGAACGAACGCAGCGCTATTCGTGCGGGATACGGCATGTATTATGACAAAATTCTTTATGCTGTTTACAGTGATGCTGTTCAATTCAATTCCACTTCTACTGATTACCAAGCTCAATTACAAGCGTTGGTCGATCAAGGAATTTTACCTGCTGATACAAAGATTGAAAACATCATCAACGAAGGAAATTTGGTTGGAACTTCTAATGCTGCTTATTTACAAGGTCCAACATCAGGAGATTTACTTGAACAACGTGAGAGTATTTTCCAAAATGAATTGCGCGTTTTGAATCCAAATGGATATGATAATCCGTACAGTCATCAAATGATGTTGGGTTACCAGCAAAAGACCAATGAGAACACTACGTTCTATGTGGATCTAATGCACAACAGATCACACAATCTGTTCAGATTGAGAAATCTGAACGCTCCAGCTGCATACAACATCGACCCTTCAAATGTTGTGGTACAATCTACAACAGCTGCGGATCTAACACGCCCAGTGCCGGTTTACACGGATGGTACAGGTTCTTACAGCATTATTGATGGAGATACTATTCGCGGCGGTGCACGCAACGTGGTGATGACGGAGAGCGCTGGTCGTTCGAATTATTATGCGATGAATTTCACGTTCCAAAAAGACAAGGGGGATGATAAGTATGCATTCCGTTTGATGTACACCCTTTCATTTTTGGAAAACAATACGGAGGATATCAACTTCCGCGCAATGGATGGCAACGATTTCGAAGCAGAGTGGGGTCCGTCGATCAATGACAGAACGCACTTGATCAACGGTATCGTGAATTACTATCCAGTGAAGAATCTTACATTGACTCTTGCAGCATTGATCCAGAGCGGTCAGCCGATCAATCGTATTCCTGACGCTGCGGTTTATGGAACAACAGATTTAAATGGTGACGGCCGTGCATTTGGTGATGCATATGTTGGAAACAGCGACAGACACCCAGGAGAGGATCGAAATAGCGATCGCTTGCCATGGTCAAACACATTTGACTTAAGCGCGCTGTATCGTATTCCTATGAAGACATCTGGAAGTTTTGAAGTAGGTGCTCAAGTGTTCAATATATTGAATGCAGAAAACTTGAGTGGTTATTCTAACAATGCACGACAAAGCAACCAAGTGCAAACAGGAAGCGCTGCATCTGGTTTGTTGGTTCGCAGAAATGCTGCACCTCCACGTCAGTTTCAGTTCTCAGTGAGATATACTTTTTAATAGTTGAACTTTCAAACTTTGAGCATTCATGAGATACGGTCTTCTATTTCTCGTTTCGATCATTCTTGCTTCTTGCGGGAATACCCCACAGGACGGCGATTCCGACGTTTCAAAAAAATCATGGGAACAAATTGCTGCTGATGCAAAAGGTCAAACTGTGACCATGATGATGTGGCAAGGAGATCCTTTGATCAATAAATACATGACAGATTTTGTGGTGCCGCAAGTCAAATCGAAATACAATATTCAACTCAACATCGTCGGTGGACAAGGCAATGCAATAGTAAGCGCGCTGATGTCGGAAATGGAAGCGGGGAAGGAGAAGAGTGAGTTAGATATGATGTGGATCAATGGAGAAACATTTTTTCAACTAAGAGAAATTCAAGCATTGCATGGACCATTCGTTGAGCAATTGCCCAATAATAAATTCTTGAATTGGGAGAATGAATTCATCAGTACGGACTTCCAACAATCTGTGAATGGAATGGAATGTCCTTGGGGAAATGTTCAGATGGCGTGGATTTATGACAGCACTCGTGTTCAGCAACCGCCTATGAATATGGCGCAATTAGCGCAGTGGGTGAAAGCGAATCCTGGCAAGTTTACTATACCAAATGAATTTACTGGAATGACTTTGTTGAAAGCTTGGCTCATCGAATTATCAGGTTCAAAAGATGGATTGAAAGGTCCTTTCAATGAAGCGCGATACAAGGAGTTGAGTGAAAAGCTTTGGACGTATATCAACGATATAAAACCATATATGTGGAATGAGGGCAAGTCTTTTCCTGCAGGTGTTTCTCAGTTGCATCAATTGTTGGTAAGCGGAGAAGTAGCGTTTTCACTGAGCAACAACGACGCGGAAGTAGATAATAAAATACTACAGGGTATTTTTCCAAAAACATTTAAAGCATACGTCCCGAGTGGTGGAACCATTCAAAATTCTCATTATCTCGGTATTGTAAGTCGCAGTGCTCACAAAGAAGCCGCGATGGTCGTATGCAATTTCATGATTTCACCTGAAGCTCAATTTGAAAAGATGAAACCAGACGTTTGGGGCGATGCAACAGTGCTCAACATTGACAAGCTGGAAGGTGATTGGAAAGAAAAATTCAACAATATTCCCGGCAGATCGAACGCGCCTAAGCGCTCAGAGATTCAACAATATGCATTGATGGAACCGGCCGCGGAATACATGATTCGACTCTTTGAAGATTTTAGAAAACAAGTGATAGAAAAATAATTGCAAGGCTTCAAGAAAAATAGCGCTGTTTTTTTATTCATTGCGATTGCTGTGGTGCCTGTTCTCTGCGGCTTTATCTATAGTTTACTGTACAGTGTGGGCTTGGCCGGCTTGTTAGGCAAAGGTTTTACTTTAGAGCATTGGGAAAAATTGTTGGCTTCTAGTGATGGCCTGATGTCTATTGGTTATACGTTTTACTTAACGATTACCACTATAGCACTCTCCATGATAATGGCGTTTGCTTATGCATGGTATCATTTTCGACAACCGAGTGAACGTTCGGTTTCAAAATTGTATTTGCCACTTTTATTTCCCCCTCTTGTAGCTGGAATGGCGTGGTACTTTGTATTGAGTCCAAGTGGATTACTTTCGAGGTGGTCCTATGCATTAGGATTTATTCAACGTGTGGAAGATTTTCCTAGATGGGTCAATGACGATTTTAGTTTTGGAATTATTCTCACACAATTCTTCTTAGTGTTTCCCATTTTTACGCTTTTATTTTTAAATATTTCTAAGAAAGAAAATCTGCGTGAGCTATATCGTACGGCTTTGCATTTAGGCGGGGACAAACGCTATTTTTTCAAAAATATTTTCCTTCCAATCCTTTGGTCTAAAGGCAAATGGGTGGTAGTGCTCTATGCAATATTTTTAATGGGAACCTATGAAGTGACGTTGATTCTTGGCCAAACGAATCCAAGAACGATCACAGTTTTTATCATGGAGAAATTGAGCAAGTACAACTTGAATGACATACCTCAAGCTCATGCGATGAGCGTGTTGTACTCAACGATGATGCTACTTTTTATGATGATTCTTTTTAGATTAAAAAATTGGAGAATAGCATGAGAAGACTGTTGCAAATAGTATTGTTGTTGCTAGTTCTTTTGCCTGCAGTAGTTCTACTATGGCTTTCTTTAGCGAAAGAAATAGGCTACCCATCTTTCTTTGATTCGAGCTTTACTTTTGATTTCTGGAAGAATGTTTTTACTGGTGGAGAAGGATTGTTGAAGAGCTTACTTTGGTCATTGGGTATCGCCTTTTTTGTAGCCATGGTATCGACTGTTTTTGGATTTATAATTTCAAAAAAAATAGCGTCGTCTGATTTTGGACAACGCAGTTTACAATTGGCTTACTTGCCCTATTTGATTGCACCAGTTGTCCTTGGCGCGATGTTGCAGTTTTATTTCACACGATTGGGCTGCACAGGAAGTGTAATCGGAGTTATGATGGCACAATTGATCTTTATTATGCCTTATGCAGTGCTCGTCTTCTCCGGGTTTTGGACACCACATATCAAACAATTGGCGTTTCAGGCTACAACATTGGGTGCGTCAAATTATTATGTTTTGCAACATATCGTCTTACCAGTAGCGAGGTCTTGGTTTTTCCTTACTTTCTCACAATGTTTTTTAATTTCATGGTTTGAGTACGGAATTACAGAATTGATAGGAGTGGGAAAGGTGCAAACACTGACGATTAAGTCGATGGTATATGTTAAGGAGTCGAGTCCTCAATATGGCGCTGTCGCAGCCTGTATGATGATTATTCCAGTGCTATTATTGTTCGTGATTAATTCACGTGTATTTTTAAAGAAGGAAGTGGAAGGATGATTGTACTAAAAAATATCACCAAGAAATATCAAGGAAAATCGGTACTTTTTGATTTGAGTTTGGAAATTTCCGAACACGAAACAATGTGCATTCTTGGCGTGTCTGGTTGTGGAAAGAGTACGTTGTTGAAGGTGATGGCTGGCTTGGAATTGGCGGATGGAGGAAGTTTTGAGATGGAGGAACAACACGTTTTTGATATTCCAGCTGAGAAGCGCGGCATTGTTTATATGAGCCAGGAACCATTGTTATTTCCTCATTTGAATGTATTTGAAAATATCGCGTTTGGCTTGCGCGTGCGAAAATGGACGAACAGTGAAGTTGAAGAAAAAGTAAATGCATTGGCAACTCGTTTAGGACTCACAGAAGAATTGATGAAGATGCCACATCAGTTATCAGGTGGACAAAAGCAGCGCGTCAATTTCGGACGATCGTTGATCATTGAGCCGCGATTGATTTTGCTCGATGAGCCTTTCGGAAGTTTGGATAGCCAGACAAGAGCTGAGATGCAACAGTTGTTTCATGATGTAAGGAAAGAGAAGAAGATTACAGCACTCTTTGTAACGCACGATATAAAAGAAGCGCTAATCATGGGCGACCGAATTGCGAGAATGGATAAAGGACAGTTAAAAGTTTATCCTAACTCAGGGGCATTTTTGAATAGTGGGGATGATGATGTTGTAAAAGAACTTTCATTTTGGAACGGTGTCATTAATGGAGAGATGATTTAGTTTGTTTTTTTTGAGAACTAATGTTCTTCAAAATGAGAGTAATGGTTTTTATGTCGGGTTCACTAAATGTGAGTTTGTGGGCCCTTGTCTTAGTAAGATTTAAAGTAGAGTAGAATGAATAAGTTTGATCATATCGAGTCAGTGTATTGGGTGTTTACACAGTTGTGTAATGACAAGTGCGATCATTGCTATAATATGTCAGGGCCACAAGGAGAGCGCATTTCAGAAGAGGATTGCATGGCCATCATTGAGAATCTTCCATCCTCAATTGATCGTTTGATCTTATCAGGAGGTGAGCCAATTGCGGATAAGAAAAAGCTATACATGATCCTCGATCGATTGAAGGAAAAATATCAAGGCAAGACTCAGATCATGTTACAAACGAACGGGGATCTCTTAACTGATGAGATCTTGGATACCTTGATCGAGAAAGGAGTGACCCGATTTGACATCGCGAGCATTGATCGTTATCATAAAGCTGCCGGAGGGCGTATCATGCAGCTCGCAGAGTTGTTTGAATCGCGAGGTGTGAACGGTGAAGATCGCGATCCACTCGTGACGAAAGATAATTATGTAGTGGAACACGAATTGAGCTGGGGTTACTGGGGCGCGACAGAAGAGATGTGGCTAGGAGGCAATTGGGCGCGTGGTAGAGCGTATCAAAAGAACATTTGGTTGAAGGACCCCAATCACAACTTCTGTGGGATCCTTTCTGGTGCTGTTGGCTTTTTGAATGGCGCCGATAACATTCCTCAAGAAATTTCTATTCAACTTTATAAAATCAATCCCTGCTGTCCAGGAACAAAAGAAGCGCTCGGGGATGCTCGCGTGCAAAAAATTTCAGATGTGTTGGAGCGTATTTCAACACACCCCGTATTTGAAAAACTTGACAAAGGAGATCCTTATCGGATGGGCGAATCAGTGGGTGTTTCGGAAGAGCATGCTCGCAAGAGATGCGGTGAATTGAAAAATGTATGTCTTTGGTGCGATGAGTTTTTCGATCAGCACTTTGATATCAAAACATTATCAAAGAAAGAGTCATGAACGAGGAGAGAGAGTTTATTTTAATTTATAACGCTGATTCAGGTAAATGGAATGGCTACATGGATATGATGCATAAAGTATTCAGTCCGAAAACTTATCCATGTCATCTCTGTGCTATAACTTATGGAGTATTCAAAATTGAAGATGATTGGAAGGAGTTCATTAAGGAATATCCGGTGCCATTGATTTTTCTTCATCGCGATGAATGGCTTGAGCAGCATTCATTTGCTACGGCTTTGCCGGCAATTGTAGAACGCAATAGTGGAGGATATAGAGTTATTCTCTCACCGGAGAAAATGAATACTATGGATTTGCCGGCTTTAAAATTATTTATGAAAAAAATGGCGTCAAGCGCGACCGCGTAGCCATTCAAGGGACATTGTTTTGTTTTTAAATGGGTATCTTTGCAAATATCCCATTTGCCGATGCAACATTTACCCCACCTCATTACCGACCTCGCTTTGATCTTGGGTGCTGCTGCAATCTTCACTCTGCTATTCAAAAGGTTAAAACAACCAGTAGTTTTAGGTTATATCATCGCAGGTCTTCTAGTCGGTCCCAATTTTAAATTGTTTCCATCAGTTGTTGAAGTCGATAGTATTAAAATCTGGGCAGAAATCGGAGTATTGTTTCTTCTCTTTGGTCTTGGATTAGAATTCAGTTTTAAAAAATTAGTCAAAGTCGGAGGCATTGCAGTCGTTGCCGCATTGATGGGCATCAGCCTAACAATGCTATGTGGTTTTGGTATTGGATACATGTTGGGATGGGAGTTGATGGATAGTCTTTTTATGGGTGGAATTCTCGCCATAGCCTCGACCACCATTATAGTCAGAGCGTTTGATGAACTGGGCGTGAAAAGTCAAAAGTTTGCAGGTATTGTATTGGGAGTCCTGGTCATCGAGGATCTTGTGGCGGTGGTATTGATGGTGGTTCTCACGACTGTTTCTATATCCCGAACTTTCGAAGGTACGGAGATGATCATGTCTATTTTGAAATTGATTTTCTTCCTGGTTTTATGGTTTGTTTCTGGGATATTCTTCCTTCCTACTTTTTTAAAAGCAGTAAAGAAATATTTGAGTGAAGAAACTTTGCTCATCTTATCAATCGCACTTTGTTTTTCAATCGTCGTGCTTGCCGCTCACGTCGGATTTTCGCCGGCATTAGGTGCGTTTATTATGGGGTCAATCTTAGCAGAAACCACGAAAGCTGAGAAAATTGAACATGGAATTAAATCACTCAAAGATCTATTTGGAGCGATATTCTTTGTGTCTGTGGGTATGCTGATTGATCCGCACATGCTTATCGAACATGCTTTGCCTATTGGATTAGCAACACTTGTTTTGCTCATTGGAAAACCAACGTTTGTGATGATTGGATCATTAATTACAGGGCAGCCTTTGAAGGTGGCAGTGCAAACAGGTATGAGCCTCTCGCAAATCGGAGAATTCTCTTTCATTATTGCAACATTAGGTTTGAC
>JAIXWP010000038.1 GCA_027491215.1 Flavobacteriales bacterium
CTCTTGAATGCTCGGCTCATATTCTTGAACATCGTTCATGATACTTGCCAATTTTTCATTGATATGAAATAGAATATTTACACCAATGGAAAAGTTTGTTGCGTATAGAAGTGTCCCACCTTTGCTCTCAGCCTCCGATTTGATTTCATTCAAACGACTGTACCATCCCGTTGTACCAACAACTACAGGAACACCAAGCTCAAAACAAGCTAGAATATTATTAGCTGCGGCGTCCGGTTGAGAGAACTCTATTGCAACGTCTGCAGTTTTGATTTGATCAGAACTGGTAGAAATAGCATGATTAGAAGTAAACACTATTTCGTGTCCACGAGAAAGAGCGATTTGTTCGATCTCCTTTCCCATTTTCCCATATCCAATTAGTGCAATCTTCACGCTTTTTCTTTTTTGATAAAATTAGAAGGTCAAAGCTAAACCAAATCCTGGCTTTATACTTCCGGCTGGCATTAAGGATGGATGGAGCGACAGATGAATGTCCGGTGAAATGTCGTAGTAAAAAAGATGTGCATCCACGTTGGCATCAATAATTTGCAGGACATACACACCTACAAGGGCCATATAGCTAACATCTAGCCAACGTCTGTATTGCTCTTGCCATTCATTAAAAAACGGCGCATTGCCTTCAATTTTCGGAATAGTCAATGGATCATTATCAACGCTTGAAATATAGGCTTCACGATAAACGCGATAATTTTTAGTATTGTCTTGAATGAAGTAAACACACGTTCCAATTCCTCCATAAACAATGATGGATTTCCACCATTTCTTATTGTAAATCTGCCCAGCGCCTGGGATGACAGCGGAATAGATGGTCGCCTTCATAGGTGAATGAGGTTCCATATTCCACTTTTTAGAAAAGCCAGATGGGACACTTTTCAATGTGTCAGCTGGAGGATTGCCAATCAAGGTGTCACTCTGTGCAGAAGAGGTAATGCCTATAAAAACGAAGAGCAGAGCCATTATAGCTCTGCTGTATTCATTTATTATCTTGTAAAAAAAAGTACTCATTATAAATCCAACATGTCAACGAGACGCTGAAGATCATCGTCTGTGGCAAAAGGTATTTCAATTTTACCTAATCCATGTTCGTTTCTTTGAAGTTTGGCTTTTTTTCCGAATTTCAAACGCAAGTCAGCTTGCATTTTTTGGAACTCAATAGGAAGAATTTCTTTCTCTGTTTTGAAAAGCTTCGGAGTATCGTCTTCTTTAACCATTTCTTCAACGCGACGGACACTCAAGTCTTTTTCAAGAATTTGCTTGTAGATTTTTAACTGGCGAGATTCAGGCTCAGCGTTGATCAATGCACGCGCATGTCCCATTGAGATTTTCTTCTCAATGATGCCTATTTGAATTTCTGGAGGAAGTTTGAGCAATCGAACGTAATTCGTTACGGTTGTTCTGTCTTTACCAACGCGCTCTGCAAGCTTTTCAGTAGTAAGATCACATTCTTCCATGAGTCGCTTGTAAGAGATCGCTACTTCAATTGAATTGAGGTTTTCACGTTGAATGTTTTCTACCAAAGCCATCTCAAGCATGCTTTGATCATTCGCGGTTCTAACATATACCGGTACTTCGTCTAGACCAGCCATTTGAGCTGCTCTAAAACGACGCTCTCCACTGATGATTTGATATTTCTGTGCAGAAAGTTTTCTTACAGTAATCGGTTGGATTAGGCCTAGTTCGCGAATACTTTGAGCAAGTTCTTCCATTGCATCACGATCAAATTCTTGTCGTGGTTGGAATGGATTCGCTTCGATTTGAGAAATTTTCATCAAAGAGATAGGACCGGCAACATTGCCTATTGTGGAATCTCTTTGAACGCGCTCAACCACTGATGGTGTAGCGTTATTTCCTTGATTATTATTGCTGTTATTTTCTTTTACGGAGACGGGAGCATTTTCCAATAATGCACTTAATCCTCTACCTAATGCTTGTTTCTTAGCCATTGTCTACGTTGATGTATTTGTCTTCGCCTTTCATTTTAGTTAAATCATTTTTCTGTAGAATTTCTCTAGCGAGGTTGAGATAATTCACAGAACCTTTGCTGCTAGCGTCGTGCATAATGATAGTTTGCCCGAAACTAGGAGCTTCACCCAGGGTTGTATTACGATTGATAATAGTATCGAATACCATTTCTTGGAAGTGCATTCTTACTTCATCTACAACTTGGTTACTGAGGCGAAGACGAGTATCATACATAGTCAGCAGAATACCCTCGATCGTCAGATCCGGATTCAATTTTTGCTGAACAATCTTGATTGTATTCAAAAGTTTACCGAGCCCTTCCAAAGCGAAGTATTCGCATTGAACAGGTACGATAGTAGAATCAGCCGCTGTAAGCGCATTGACAGTTACAAGACCCAATGACGGCGAACAATCTATGATGATGAAATCATACTCTTCCTTCAAAGGAGTAAGTGCTTCACGCATCATGTATTCACGATTAGGCATATTAATCAATTCGATTTCAGCACCAACAAGGTCGATGTGAGCAGGAATGAGAGCAAGATTGGGATTCTCCGTTGAAATGATGATATCCTTAGGGTTGATATCATTAACTAGGCATTCGTAGATGCTAGTTTTAACGGTCTTGGGGTCGATACCCACACCGCTCGTTGCATTTGCCTGTGGATCAGCGTCCACTAATAGAGTCTTGTACTCCAACACACCCAAACATGCAGCTAAACTGATAGCTGAAGTTGTTTTTCCAACGCCGCCTTTTTGATTGGCTACAGCAATGATTTTACCCATCTAAATCCTTAATTATTTGTTGTTTAACATGCCTCTAATTCGTGAAACATAGAACAGACCACATGTTGACTGCGAAAATACCGTGAAACATTAGAATGAACATTTTTTTCATCTTCAAAGTTTTACACACAAATCATGTTGAAAGACCGTTGATAATTATATTTTTTAGCTGATAATGAGCTATTTAAAACTAATTCGAGATGGTATTCCTTCAACAACTAGCTTTACAACCGCAATTAATATATGGAAATCATCACCGTCATATCTGGTACCAATAGATTGGACAGCCTAACAATAAAGACTGCTAAAACTCTTGCTGATCTATTTACCCAAAAAGAAATTGAAGTTCGCTTTCTAAGCCTTGAACAACTTCCTTCTAATTTTATTTTCACCGACCTTGGAAGTAATTCCTCCAATGCATTTACTGATATTATCAATCAATATTTTATCCCCTCAAATAAGTTTGTTTTTGTAGTTCCTGAATACAATGGAAGTTATCCAGGGATTGTAAAAGCGATGATTGATTGCATTCCTCCTCGTGTTTTTACCAATAAAAAAGCTGGTATAGTGGGGGTGAGTAGTGGGCAGGCAGGCAACTTAAGAGGACAAGAGCACCTGACAGGTGTGCTGCACTACTTGAAGGTTCATGTCCATTACAATAAGCCGAAACTGAGCAACGTCGACCGTTTATTCAATGAAAACGGAGAACTAAGCGACGATTTTACAAAAGCTCGAATGGACGAGTTTGTTGGTCAAATGATCGCTTACTAATTACTCACAAGGAGATCCTGAAGAACCGAGAAGGAAATCAAAGCATCCCTTCCAATCTCCAGTATTTTGGCTTCTAATATCAGCACCAACACCGTTGCTAACTCCTAATACCGTTGAGCTATTGCTTGATAATTGGAAGTTAAAATTGATCGCATCACAGAATGGGGGAGCTATCCCATTTACACAATTTGTAAATCGGCTATCTGAATCAACATTTATATCTGAGTCAATTAAGCATGAATTGAAAGTGACTTGTTGATCAGCCGGAGTGTTTAAATCGAGTACAAACTCATTGAAATCATTTAGCAGTGCATTATTCCCATACATGATACAGTTGGTAAAACTGCTATTGATTAGAGGTCGGACTTGTACATTTTCATTGACATCTTCATAGTAATTGTTCAATAAAAATGCAGGACCTGTTCTTGTGCCGAAGTTCCAGTAATTACCGAATGTACAGTTGTCGAATTTATATTTTCCTCCAATACTGAAGTATCCACAAGCCTCACCGCAATTGGCAACTAGGAGGTTTACTCCTTGAACGGATCCACCTTGAGTCCATAATCCAATACCCGACATATTTACAATCTTAGTATTTCGAATGGTAGTAGAAAATTGACCTGATGAGTAGGCGACACCTGTCGTATCCACTTGAATTCCCATGGTGCCATTTTTCATGATGGCATAGTCGATATCAGAATCAGGACTCTGATATATCCAAATTCCACCTCTTGAAATCGATGCAACAGTGGGGGCTCCGCCTGATTCTACGATAAAATCAAGTTGAATTCCCCATTGTCCTGGTTGATCTGCATAAAAAGACTCCAATCTATCCCCTTGGAAAACTACTTCATTGCCGATGATTCCATTGATTTTGATGTTTGATTTATAAACATATAGCCCTGATTTGGCATGGCAATAAACTTGGGTGCCTGCATTGATAGTTAATACACACGCAGAATCAACAGCTACAATTCCATACAAAACGTGTGGTTTGTCTGAATTCCAAACTTCATTGCATGGAAGAACGAAAAGCTCGCCGAGACCGCCATGGAAATAAGCATCTTGTCCCCAAGAGTTTAGAGTTACTGTTTGATCATTTCCATTTACTTTGAAATCAATAAAATCTTCGACAATAAAAGGCGTATTTACATTTCCAGGATCGACTGTTACTTCAACAAAAATGAAAAGACTGTCGTTTCCTCGAATTTCGATATTTTCAAAACTAGTTCCGTCAAAACCATCAACGTTTATGCGATATTGAGAGCTAGAACCGCCACGAAGTGAAATTTTATCAATTTTAATAGCGTCGTTATTTCTATTATAGACCTTAAGGTATTGAGTAGTACTACCAATGGTGGTGAAAACAGTATCAAAAAGAACTGTATCATTACTAAAAGCTAGTTTAGCACTTGAATCCGTGGTGAAGCGCTCTTTTCTACAACTTAAAAAAGATAAAGAACTGAAAATCAGAAGTAAGCCTGAAAAAATAAAATATCTAGGGTCGATCTTTTTCATTACGCAAATTAAAGGCGAGGGAACGCGAATTTGCACGAAAATATTTCACTTATACATCTACCTCATAAAGATTAGGTTAAATACCGTAATTCGTGCAACCATTAATAATTGAAGTTTGTCCTCTGAGGGCGCGAAGAATAAGCAGAAGAAATTCCTGAGCTATCTTTGCCCTCCGGCCAAAAGTCTTTATGAGAAATATTATACCAACATTGATCTTGATGTTGGCGCTGATAACTGCGCCATTGTTGAGCTACGCTCAACCTTGCTCGGCAAACGCAGGTCAGAATCAAACCATTTGTCTTGGACAATCAGTTACGTTAGGGGGTAATCCTACTGCCGTTAATGGCAATCCTGGTGTTGGTTACGATTGGGACAACGGAGCAGCAGATGTTGCCAATCCAGTGGTTTCTCCAAATCAGACCACCACATATGAGGTGGAGTTACAAGGTGGAGGAAACTGTGATGGAGAAGATGATCAGATTACAATTACAGTAATCAATCCACCAAACGCTAACTTTACTATTTCACCGCAAAACCAATGCGCTACAACTCCTGTGAGTTTTACCAATACGACTTCGGGATGTAATAATTGCACGTACTCATGGAATTTTGGTGACCCTGCTAGTGGTTCGAATAACACTTCAACTGCTACTAATCCTACCCACGTTTTTCAGGCATTTGGCAACGGTACTCAAACATTTGCGGTTACACTCACCGTCACCGGACCTGGCCCAAATTTTTGCCAAGACACTCAAACAACAAACGTAACGGTCAATCAAGTTCCTGACCCACAACTAATAGACCCTATTACTGACTTCGCTCAATGCAGCGGGGATGCCATTTTTAATGTAACTGTCTTTGATGGGTCAACTCCTGCAGCGGCGGCAAGTTATACCATCAATTGGGGTGATGGCACTCCAAACTGGACCGGAACTGCAAGCCCTCAAGGTGTCCTTCACAGCTACACTACGGTTGATGTCTTCGATTTAGTGTACACCGTGACAGGTAATAATGGATGTTCAAACTCGGAAACTATCTTCGTTTCAAACATTACCAACCCCGCAGTGGGCGCTGGTATTGATGGTGGTACACAAGGATGTGGACCTTTTCAAGCTTGTTTCAATATCTTGAATTTCCAAAACAATCACGAGTCAACTACTTATACTGTAGATTACGGAGATGGTAGTCCAACTGTGAGTTTGAATCACCCGCCTCCGGCTCAGATTTGCCACACCTATACAGGATCATCTTGTGCTTCTGGTGGAGCATACACTTTTACCATTACAGCAACGAACAACTGCGATAACTCAGTTGCCACTATTACTCCTGTTAGAGTTTACACCGCGCCACAGGCAAGTTTTGTTGCGACACCTGTTCCAGCCTGCGTTAATTCTGCTGTGTCATTCTTGAACAACTCTGTTCTTGGTTACAATAACAGCTGTAGCCAAACAGCACTGTTTACTTGGAGTTGGGGAGATGCTACACCGAATACCGTTGTTGCAAATAACTCCACTCAATCGCATACATACACTGCTCCTGGAAACTATACTGTGACGCTCTCTGCGCAGAACTCTTGCGGAACAACAACTTACACCCAAGTAATTTGTGTCGAAACACCGCCAACACCTGTTTTTAGTGTTAATACGAATACAGGATGTTTGCCATTGACTGTCAATACTACTAACACTTCTAATAATGGAATCCCATGCAATGTCAACTATACCTGGCTAGTTGATTATGTCGATTTGCCATGTGATCCGGACAATGGTTCATATTCCTTTGGTGGTGGAACAAGCGCATCGAGTTTGTCACCTCAGTTTATATTGAATTCTGTTGGTACATATACCCTCAGACTTCGAATGACGAATGCTTGTGGTATATTCGAAGACACCGAGGTGGTAACAGTGAATACTGTACCAGTAGTAGTTGTGAATCCAATCACAACTATTTGCTCAGGTAATTCCGTTAACCCTTCTGCCTTGGTCGATAACTGTAATCTACCAATTACAAGTTATGCGTGGAGCTTCCCTAGTGGAACACCTGCAAGTGCTAGTACACTTAGCCCAGGTGCGGTTTCTTATGCCACACCCGGGAATTATACAGCAACATTAACAGCTACAAATGCCTGCGGTCCTTCTTCGGCTAGTGCACCCATTACAGTATTGACTCCACCCGTAGTGAGTATAGTTTCAAATACAACAGATAATCATGTTTGTATCAATTCAAACATTACACTTTCTGCTAGTGGCGCAGCTAGTTATTCTTGGTCTCCTGGAGGACAATCTGGTTCAAGCATCACAGTGAGTCCAACCACCACAACCACATACACCGTTACAGGAAACTCTGGTACATGTTCCGATCAAGAAACGATTACAATTATAGTAGATCCTTTACCTGTTGTATCTCCTAGCGGTACTTTTTCAATGTGCGTTGGAGAAACAGAACAGCTTGGGCTTAATGTCACAGGAGGTCTTGCTCCCTATACAAGTTATCTATGGAATAATGGAGCAACACTTTCAAGCACCACTATCCCAAATCCTATTTCTAGTGCTACTGTTACCACAAACTACAATGTACAAGTAACAGACAGTAATGGTTGTGTTGGTACCGCAAACGTACCTGTTACTGTTAATCCGTTACCTGTCGTAAACGCTGGTCCAGACACACAATTATGCAATCAGCCTGTTGCGACGAATTTAACTGGATTCTCTCCTACAACAGGAGGAACAGGGGTATGGTCGGGAACGGGAGTTACTTCTGCTGGAGTATTTACACCAACAGCAGTAGGATGTGTTAATCTTACATACACCTTTACAAATAGCACCACTGGGTGCACCAATTCAGATGTTGTTCAGATTTGTGTTATTGACCCTGTTCAAGCTAACGGTGGTCCAGATTTTAACGTTTGTAACTCCACAACTCCATATCCGCTCCCTACAGGAGGAACTTGGTCAGGAACAGGAGTGACATCAAATTCATTCTTGCCAAGCACGGTCGGAACATTTACACTTACCTATAATGTTGGTTCTGGTTCATGTTTGACCAGTGATCAAGTCGTTGTAACTGTTTTATCACCTCCAACAGTTAACGCAGGAAATGATATAACCATTTGCGCTAGTAGCACCGTAAATTTAAATGCAACAGCATCCAGCACGAATGGTGCTATTACAACAATTTCATGGAGCTCCGCTTGCGGTGGGATAGCCAATGGAAATACATTAACACCCACTATTACTCCTATTGGAGCTAATTGCACATATAATATAACAGTAGTTGATGCTGCATCATGCAGTGCTCAAGATCAATTGAACGTCACAATAAATCCACTGCCTGTTGTGAATGCTGGTCCTGATATCACGCTGTGCAATCAGCCAATTGCTACAACTTTAACTGGTTTCTCTCCAGCAGGTGGTGTTTGGACTACGACCCCGGGAATTACGTTGGCAGGAAATACAATTACTCCGTCAGGGAATGGGGTATTCACTTTAACTTATACTTATACAAATCCCTCTACTAATTGTGTCAATTCAGATCAATTAGTGGTTACAGTGAACAGCCCTGTTAATGCCAATGCTGGACCAGATATCGAGCTTTGTCATCTTGGACCAAATTTCACAATAGTTGCTCCTGTACCAGGCGGAACATGGGGTCCTGTGCCCACTGTGACAGCGGGTGGTGTATTTAACCCGAGCACTGTTGGTTCATATACACTTACGTATACAACAGGATCAGGTACTTGTTTGACCTCAGATCAAATGGTGGTTACTGTCAACGGACTTCCGACAATCGATGTTGGGAATAACGCATCGATTTGTTTGAATGACAGTATTCAAATCAATGGAACTATAACAGGTGGACAGGCACCTTACAATGTTGTTTGGAATTTTCCAACCACATTGAGCAATTCTACTATTGCAAGTCCGATTGCCTTTCCATCTGTTACCACTAATTATTTAGTGACTGTAACGGATGATAACCAATGTGTGGATACTGATAATATCATTATATCTGTAAATGGTCTACCAACTGTCAATGCTGGTAATAATCTTACCCTTTGTAACCAGCCAATTGTTGAGGTCTTGACGGGCTTTAGCCCTACGACCGGTGGAACA
>JAIXWP010000006.1 GCA_027491215.1 Flavobacteriales bacterium
ACGCTACAGCTCCTTCCCTGCTTGGACATTTACATTTGACGGCGCTGTTAGCACTGAGCCTGCTGCAAATCCTACTAACCTCGTATTTAGCGGAATCACCACCTATCAAGGAACAGCAGCATTTACGGCTGCAACAGGAACTCCTGCAGGTTACATAGTTATTCGAAGTGTGAACTCACCCCTCAGCGCTTTACCGGTCGATGGAACAACCTACACCCTTGGTCAATCCATCGGAAACGGAAAAGTTTGTTCTATTGGAACATCAACATCCATCAACCAAAAAGGCTGGAGAGCAAACACTACTTATCACTTCACTGTGCTTTCGTATGTTGGAAGCGGCACCGGCATCAACTATCGTCAAGCCACTCCTCTCAGCGGAAGTATTACTACTCCAGCAAATATGGAAAGTACATACTATAGTGCAGTAGATCCGAACGCCTCAAACTTCATAACACAATTACAGACAAGAGTGCGAACTCCATACGTAAAAGTGAGTTATGATCAGTATGACGAGACGATGGTAGCACAATATGAATTCCGTGATACTACGAATGCTCAACGTGTGCAGGAATGCGCGTACTCTGGACAAATCTATACTTATACCCCTCCATTTGTTTGGTATACGACATCACCATTTTCAAGAGAACATACATGGTGCGTGAGCTGGATGCCAAGCGGTGGCAGTACCGGACTTAACGAATATGCAGACCAACATCATCTTTTTACAGTAAATCAAAACAACGCTAATGGAGTGAGAAGCAATCACCCTCTCGGTGAAGTAGTCACTCCAACTAGTACTTATTTACAAGGAATGCTAGGACTAGATGCAAATGGCAACCTCGTCTATGAACCACGCGATGCGCAAAAAGGAGATGCAGCACGTGCTCTATTATACATGACACTTCGCTACAATGGTATTAATGGATTCAACTGGACCTTCAATCAACTTAATAACGTCATTCTCCCTGCCTTGAATGAAGATGCACAAGATTTGCAAACATTGATCAATTGGCATTTCAGCGATCTTCCTGATAATTATGAAATCGCTAAAAATGATTTCATTCAAAGCATTCAACAAAATAGAAATCCTTTTGTAGACCGTCCAGAATGGGTTAATCTAATTAATTTCAATACCCTCACTGCCGCTGCAGCACCAGGAATGGTCATCGATTATCAAGAGGAACAGGCGCTTTATAATCTTAGCGTCTACCCAAATCCAGCCGAAGACATCCTTTGGTTTAACATTCCTATCTCAGAAACAGTTCAACTTCGTGTTTACGACATGACGGGTAGAATTGTGATGAATGAAGTGATGAATATAGAAGGAGAACGAGTGATGTCCATAAACACCAACGATTTCAAAAGCGGTGCGTATATCCTTGAAGTGAGCACTACGGATCACCATCAGGCTGTTCGTTGGATCAAGAATTAAATTTAATTTTAGATAAGATTTCTAGCACGATTCATGCAGTGATTTTTGGTCAAGATTAACGTCTATCTTGGCATCAAAAATCACTGCATGCGTGCTTTTTTACTTTTAGTCTTATTCTTTAATGCCCATTCCTACATTGGTCAAGTCAATGGAATGAAATGGAGCATGGCCATCGATGGCCATCATGATGTCGACATTACCGATACGGAAGTGGACAATGAGGGCAATAGTTATTTCTCCTTCATCTATACCGATGACATTGATATTCCTGGTATTTCTACAAAATTCCCCTACGCCCCGCATGTTTTTTCGCTCATGCTAAAGGTCAATCCCCAAGGCAAAGCAGAATGGGCACAAGCAATTCAGAGTATCAATGACAATCGAATCAGAGACATTGAAATCGCTAGTAATGGCGATTTGATTGTCACAGGATTTGGTGATGGTCGAATGACCTTTCCGAGCACTGATAAAGAGCAAAAAGTAGGTGCCGACATAAAACCAAATGGATACTATTACGCAACTGGAATTTATGTGGCTCGGTATTCACCGAAAGGAAAATTAAAATGGCTACGTCATTTCACGGGCTCGTGGGGAGAAGGAATCGCTGTTACTTCTGCTCCAAATGGTAAAATCTACTTGAGCATTTACATCTACAATACCATAACAGACGAAAAAGGAAAATCGATTCTTGAATTCAAACGCACAGAAAAGAACTACGCTAGAAATGGGATTCTTGTTTTCGATGAAGCAGGTGAATTGCTTCAAACAAGGCCATTCGGATATATCCAATCCAGTAGCTACATCCCTAGAATGAAACTTGCGACCGATGCATCAAATAATCTAATCATCGGAGGAACGTACTACGGCAATATGGTTTTTTCGGAAAAAGACTCATTGACCTCTATCATTAATAACACCATTAGTTTGAACAGCTATTTGGTAAAATATGATGATGAAGGAAAACTACTTTGGTTGAAAAACTTAAGCGGCGATAATACGCAATGGATAAAAGATATTGAAATCGCAAAAGATCAAAGTGTTTATTTCTGTGGAGAGTTTAATGTAGAATGTGAAATCAGCGATGGTGTATCCGCGCCAGAAGTGACAGTGCCTAAATCCCCAAATGGCACGAATTATTTTCATGGAAAATTATTTCCAGATGGGAGCATATCTTATACCTATCACTACGTGCATCATCGAAACAGTTATTCTGTTATAGCTCAAGCGATGGGCTTAGACGATAACGGAGAAATGCATATTGTAGGCACCTTCAACGATACCTTGACATTCAACAATGATATTCTCCCGGCGGGCTATCACAATAACGACGCTCTTTATTCACTTTGGAAAGACGATAAACTTTTAGATCAAAAGAAAATGGGACTATGTCGCCAGCACTTTATGTCACCCAATTGCATCGATGTGAATGGACTCAACTTCGCAGGCGGTGGATTGTATGCTGGAGATGAAAACATTTTTTTCCTTGGAGATAAAAAAATAAAATTGAAGAACCGCGACTACGGAAGGGCAACATTTATTTTTGGTGGAAGCGTACCGAAGAAAGATATACCAATCGAAACCATCGCTGAAGCAAAAGAGAACAAGCAAAAAGAATTGATCGAATATCTAAAACCAATCATTGCTTGCTTACCTGAAACAGAATCTGCCGCACCTGACGTGTGGACTCCTTTGCTTCTCGAAAACGAAGAGACGAACACGCCTCTTCCAATTAACGATACTCCCTTTACCGAAACTCAAAGCTCAAACAACTCGGCAAATGAAAACTCGAATGCACTGACCAATGTGCCATGCAATCAAGTGCAAATAAATATGCAAGCGGTAGCCTTTCCGAATCCAACGAGGGCTGATTTAAATATCAAAGTAACAGGTTATACTGGCGTAATTAGAATAGAAATGTTCAATCCAGAAGGACAATTAGTGTATAGTAAAGTGGGAGAAATGATCACCAATGAAGAAACATTTAGTCTAAATACATCCAATTTCGCCTCAGCAACCTATTTATTATTGATCACCACTTCAAGTCATCAAAAGGTGATTAGAGTAGCTGTAGCGAGATAAAACAGTGTATTTGAAGCATCAAGAATTGTTAATTATTAGTTGAAAACAATTTTATCCCCGAAAAAGACGTATATTTGCGCCGCTTTTCGGAGCGAGTTGTAATTTTCATTTTTTCGGTACCGCTACTAGCCGGGTTGTTCTTTGGAAAATGATGGTTGTGATTCTATTCGAAAAGGAATAACAACCATTAAAAATTTTAAATGAACGAATTCGAATCCCTCGGGATTAGTCAACCCGTGCTCAAAGCCATAGCGGAGCTAGGCTTTGTCGCACCAACACCAATTCAACAACAAACAATTCCAACCCTTCTTGGTCAAGACACAGACTTGGTTGCGCTAGCGCAAACTGGTACTGGTAAGACTGCTGCGTTTGGTCTTCCGTTGATTGAATTAATCGATCCAAGCAATCGCAATACACAAGCACTCATCCTGTGTCCAACACGTGAGTTATGTGTCCAGATTTCAAAGGATCTTCAGAATTTTACAAAGTATGTCCCAGGTATGCACGTGGTGCCTATCTATGGTGGAACAAGCATTGAAGGTCAAATTCGCGAAGTGCGTAAAGGACCACAAATCATTGTTGGTACTCCAGGCCGTATGGTGGATATGCTAGATCGCGGCGTGATCAACCTTTCTTCTATTCAAGTATGTATCCTTGATGAAGCTGATGAAATGCTTCACATGGGATTCAAAGAAGATTTGGACACCATCCTCAGCGACACTCCTGATGAAAAATCAACTTGGTTGTTCTCTGCAACAATGCCAGATGAAGTTTCTAGAATTTCTAAAAACTATATGTCTTCTCCAGTTGAGATTACAATTGGTGGCAAGAACACAGGTAATGAAAACATTGAACACGTTTACTACGTAGTTCACCAACGTGATAAATATCTTGCTCTTAAGCGTATCGCAGACTACAACCCTGACATTTTCGCGATTGTATTCTGTAGAACAAAATTAGAGACACAGCAAGTTGCTGAAGCGCTTATTAAAGATGGCTACAATGCAGATGCATTGCACGGTGACCTTTCACAGGCTCAACGTGACCACGTAATGAAGCGTTATAGAAACAGAAACCTCAATATGCTTGTTGCAACAGACGTGGCTGCTCGTGGTATTGACGTTAATGATGTAACACACGTAATCAATTATAATCTTCCTGACGAAATTGAGAACTACACTCACCGCTCTGGTCGTACGGCTCGTGCTGGTAAGAAAGGTATTTCTATCGTGATCATCAACATGAAAGAGATGTTCAAGATTCGTCAAATCGAGAAGATCGTAAAACAACCTTTCACAAGAGGTCATATCCCTACTCCTTTTGAAGTTTGTGAAAAGCAATTGTTCTCATTGGTTCATGGAGTTCACAATATTGAAGTGAATGAAAAAGCGATCGAATCATACCTTCCAAAGGTTTATGAAGAGTTTGCTGATCTTTCAAAAGAAGAAGTGATCAAGCGATTTGTTTCTGTAGAGTTCAACAGATTCTTAGAATACTATCGCAATGCTCCAGATTTGAACACCGATGAGAAGAAAGGAGATCGTCGCGCAGCTGATAACGGTGTGGTGAAGCTTTATATGAATGTTGGCCAAGTAGACGAATTCAACTTCGGAACACTTAAGACATTCGTTGCTGAAACTGCCGGAATCGGAGAGCACGATGTGACCTGGACAGATCTGAAGAATACCTTCTCACTCGTTGAGGTGCGTACAACAGTGCTTGAAAAAGTATTGGATGCATTCAAGGATGTAACTTACCGTGGACGTCAAGTTCGTGTTGAGTCAAGAGGTAATAAAGATGCTGGAATCCCACGCACTCGTCTTCGCAGCGAAAGACGCGGCGGCGGCGGCGGTGGTCGTGACGGTGGATACCGTGGTGGAAATTCTGAAGGTGGTGGATACCGTGGAGGCAACTCTGAAGGCGGCGGATATCGCGGAGGAAATTCTGAAGGCGGTGGATACCGTGGAAACAATGATCGCAGCGAATCACGCCCTTCATCTGGTGGATTCAGTGGTGATCGCAGAGAAGGAACAGGAGGATTTAAAAAGAAGAAGAGCTACGGTTCAGGTGGCTTCTCTGGTAAATCTTTCCAATCTGCTGAAGTCGGAGGAAAGCCAAAAAAGAAGCATAGAAAAGGATAATTTTTTCTTTTTCGGAATATAATATAACCCCACATTGGCTTTGCCTTTGTGGGGTTTTTCTTTATAGGAACTTTTCGAGAAAAATATTTCGGTATCTTAACAGCATAAATGTTTGCTGTTAAGATACCTATGTATGAATACTATACCTGAAGAACTACACGGGCTCACAGCAGAAGAGGTCAATGCTTCTCGCATGGCTAACGGTTCAAATGCATTTTCTTATAAAAAAGAGAATAGCATTCTCAAGACCTTAAAAGATCTTGCAAAAGATCCTATGCTCCTTCTTCTTCTCACAGCTTCATTAATATATTTTACTCTTGGCGATATAGGCGATGGCCTTTTTCTTTGTGGCGCCGTCATTTTTCAGACATCTATTTCACTTTATCAATCCAAACGCAGCAAAAATGCGCTAGATAAATTGAAGCAATATTCACAACCAAATAGCAAGGTGCTCCGAGCTGCTAAAATTGAGGAAATTAAAAGTGAAGAAATAGTCGTTGGAGATCTAGTTGTTGTTGAAGAAGGAGCCCTTATTCCTGCGGATGGTGAGATTGTTCAATCTAATGATTTTGAAGTCAGCGAAGCTGTTGTAACTGGAGAGTCACTAGCGGTCAACAAATCTCTTGAGGACGGCGCTAATGAATTATTTAGCGGAACAACTGTTATATCTGGTTCAGCAATTTTTAGAGTTACCAAAATTGGCAATCAAACTAAAATTGGTCAGATTGGAAAATCATTAGAATCCATCGAAGAAATCAAAACTCCACTTGAATTAAAAATTGGAGATTTTGTAAAAAAAATGGCGTTGCTCGGTGCTGCTGTTTTTCTGCTGGTATGGGGCATTAATTATTGGAACACCCGTGACGTTCTTTCCAGTTTGCTCTACTCTCTAACACTTGCGATGAGCATTCTTCCAGAAGAAATACCGGTGGCATTTACCACCTTCATGGCCCTTGGTGCTTGGCGACTGATGAAATTAGGAATTGTAGTCAAGCAAATGAAAACTGTTGAAACACTCGGCAGTGCCACAGTAATTTGTACCGACAAAACAGGAACAATTACAGAAAATAAAATGGAGGTTGCCGAGGTGTATTCCTTGGATAATAACGAACTAATCACTGTAAGCACAGATATTTCTTCGCATGCATTAGAACTGCTTGAAACAGCTATGTGGGCAAGCGAACCGATGCCATTTGACCCGATGGAACTTGCCATTCATAAAATTTATTCAGATAAAAATCCAGAAGACAAACGCAAGCTCTTCGAACTGGTGCATGAATATAAGCTTGGTGGCAAACCGCCAATGATGACACACGTTTTTCAAAACAAAAATGGAGAGCGTATCATTGCAGCAAAAGGCGCTCCTGAAGCATTCTTTCAATTAAAATCTTTTGATAAAAAAACAGAGGAAGCCATCACTGCAGCGATGGCCAAGATGGCAGCAAAAGGCTATCGCATTTTAGGTGTTGGTAAAAGTACTTTCGCAGAAAACAACTATCCTGAACTTCAAACGGATCTTCCGTTTACATTTCTCGGTCTTCTCGCTTTCTATGACCCTCCTAAATCAAATATTCGTGAAGTGCTAAAATCGTTTTATACAGCGGGAATAGAAGTCAAAATCATTACGGGAGATAATGCCCTGACAACACAATCTATTGCAAAGCAAATTGATTTTAAGGGCTGGGAAAATAGTATTGACGGTGAGGAATTAATGAAACTAAATGATGAAGATTTCAAAATTTGCGTAGCAAAGACAAGTCTATTTACTCGCATGTTTCCAGAGGCTAAATTAAAAATTATAAACTCGCTAAAAGACAATCAACAGATTGTTGCAATGACAGGCGATGGAGTGAATGACGGCCCTGCTCTAAAAGCCGCACATATTGGGATTTCCATGGGGAGTAATGGCACCGAAATCGCAAAGCAATCCTCTAATTTAATATTGCTTGAAAACGATCTTTCAAAGATGGTAGATGCGATTGCAATGGGACGAAAAATCTATTCCAATTTAAAAAAGGCCATTCAATATATCATTTCCATACACATACCCATTATTCTTACTGTGCTAATTCCACTAGCACTCGACTGGACTTACACACACATCTTTTCTCCTATTCATATCATATTCTTAGAAGTCATAATGGGGCCTACGTGTTCGATTATCTATGAGAACGAGCCAATGGAAGCCAATACTATGTCACAAAAACCGAAGCCATTAACAAGCACATTCTTTAATTGGAAAGAACTTTCTATAAGTATTATTCAAGGCATTGTAATTACGATTGGCACACTCTTCATCTATCAATATGGAATCGCAACCAATCTTTCTGAAAGCGGCATTCGTACTGCTGTTTTTACAACACTCATTAGCGCCAATATTGGATTGACTTTAGTAAACCGATCTACATATTTTTCCGTTTTGACTACGCTTAAATACAAGAATCGCATGGTGCTTTATATCATTCTTATTACGCTAACCGTGTGCTCACTTATTTTATTTGTTCCTGCCATTAATCAATTCTTTGAATTCATTATTCTACCACGCCAATTCTTAGTGATAAGCGTAGCAGTGGGTATTACTTCTGTGCTTTGGATCGAGCTCTATAAATTCATTTTAAGAAAAAAAAGCACTAAAAACAAAACCTCTGATCCGCTAAGCCTTGCTTAGTTGAACAGAGGTTCGTGTGATTAGTTAGGGTGTGTATTCTATAGCTACCGATTACATGTATCGGCACAAGAATTTATTAAAATCGTGGCGTAAATCGGTGATAATTCTTTCCAAGACTTGATAGCGGTCACGCATGTTGTCATGCTCGGCTAAAGTGTGATTCGATAAATGTTGTGCAAGACGATCAGCGTCAGCACTCATGTGCTTCTCATGCTCATGTACATCGTGTGCAAGAACATCGAGATTATCATTTTGAAGAATAAACTGATTTTGATAATGCTCTACATCCGCCTTGACTTCAGGCTTAGAGTTTTTTAAAGAAACCTCAGCAAGTCTATTTTTCAAGATACTGATTTCTTCTTTATAAAAGCTGATAGCTCGAAGCCAGTCAGCATATTCAGAAGTGATATGAGAGATGTGATAAAGGGTCTGTGTTGCCATGTTGATAGATATTTGTTATACCCAAATCTCCATAGAAACACAGACACCCATCATGACGGCGGTCAGAGTGACCTATGATAACCGTCACTAAATGAATTATTTCTGAGCAGCTTCGCTAACAGTCTTGTCAGCGCTCAAAGCAGCCTTTTCAACACGCATACGACCTTGATCTAAAGCCATTACGATATCCTTCTCTCCTACTTCTACTACTTTACCGTGTATTCCACCAACAGTAACAACTTTGTCGCCAATTTGAACTGCTTCTTGGAATTTTTTAGCTTCTTTCATTTTTTTCATCTGAGGACGAATCATGAAAAAGTACATGATCACAAACATACCGCCCATCAAAAGAAGAGGACCAAATCCACCGCCTTGTTGAGCTTGAAGAATAACTGAATTCATTATTTTAACTTTATAATTATTACACAAACATACACCGAGAATGACAAAGTCCCATTATTGAGTTCTTTGCATATCAATTCCAGGTTTTACTTCCTCCTGCACTGCTACTCCATTGACTTGACCTTTCAATTTGAGGTAGGTAGATTTCGGGATTGCATTCGAGTTAACAGCAATAGTCTTAGAAATAGCCCCAGGAAATCCACTAGAATTAAACTCTATTGTAATCTTTCCAGACTCACCAGGAGCTATTGGATCTTTCGGCCAATCCTTCAAAGATGTACATCCACAACTAGGCTTTACATCTGCAATTAGAAGCGGGGCATCACCAGTGTTCTTGAAGTTATAAGAGTAGGACACCTTTTCTCCTATCGCTACGGTACCAAAATCATACTCTTCTTTTTCAAAAGTGATTTTTGGTTGTGGGCCATCTATCTCTCCATTTGCAGACTGCGGAAAATTCAATAGATCCGAAGTTACCTTTCTCTGATCACTCTTGCATCCTATCCAGGTGAGGGCGATCATTATTACCAAAATAAACGTGTGTTGAATTTTCATTTTCTAAAGATCATTATTTGGTGGGCTCAAGATCTATATCTCTGTCCCAACAATTCAGAAAAATTACAAGTCCAATTTATCAATAGTCCGTATCCTTGTATGAGCCATCGAAATCATCGGCATCGAAGAATTCTCCTCCCTCTCCAAACATATCATCCTCCTCTTCTTCATCACCACCTCCAGCATTGCCATGAAACTCATTGAATTCGTTTTGATCGAATTCACTACCAAAGAGATCCATTTCCTTTGAATCCATAGCGGGTGCGTCTCCGAATACCATAGCAACACGAGGGTAAATGGTGCTTGGCTTGTCCTTCTTGACTTCCATCAACTCAATATAGAAAATCCACATTCTGAGAAAATCATAGACGTAAAGCACCTTTTCTGATGGCTGAGTAATCATTTCATTGAGCTTGGTTGAAGCCATGCTCAAATTATTCTTGCCCTTCTCACCACCCATATCCATTAAAGGAATCTCTAGGCCCTTATTCCAATTCTCATCACTCATGTAGAAGCTCGCCATTTCGCCTTCTTCAAAATCAAAAGCATCCAACACCGCGCGGTGAAAGGACTCGAATGTCGCATCGGTTTCAATTTCAATGTCTCGAAACACATCCTCTTCGGTATCAATGATGACACGGAACTTATAAATATTAACGTTGCTTAATTTCTTTGCCATGACGAAAAATTGGTCGTCAAAATTAAGGTATAAAAATGAAAAACCCCCTTCGAAATTTCGAAGGGGGTTTTTATATTATTTACAATAAGTATCTTACTTACCGGTGATAACTACTCTGTTTCTCAACACTTCGCCATCTACTTTCATCATTACTGTGTAAGACCCAGCATTCATCTTCTGACCATTTACAACAAACTTGTATAGTCTTCCGCCGTCCGCCTTACCATTCATCAATGGAAGTACTTCTCTTCCTGTCATATCATATAACGCACCGTAAACGATCGCATCTTTTGGAGTGCTAAACTCGAAAGTGAAATCACCATCGGTTGGGTTAGGATATGTCTGAACGCTGATCAACTGAGGAATCTCAACAGTTACGTGAATAACCTGAGTTTCTACTGTTTCGTTTCCACACTCATCAAGTGCAGTCCAAGTACGAATGATATCGTAAGGACAGAACTCATTAGTTTGAGTTTGAGTGAAGAAGATCTCAACATCAGTGTCACAGTTGTCTGTTCCGAAGATGTTTGAAGGAACCGCAGGAATCTCAGCATCACAATAGATAGTAGTTTCTACAGGAACGTTTTCAATTACTGGAGCTTGCGTATCTACCAATTGGATGATCTGAATAAAGATTACTGAGTTACCACAGTTATCTACAGCTTCATAAGTACGTTGAATGTTTCCGAAGCATCCACCTGAGAACACAAGTTCTTCGATAATGCTAACTTCTACATCATTATCACAGTTGTCTGTTGCTTGAATTGAATAGCCAGACAATTCAGAACATTCAATTTGAATCCAAACTGGGTTGTTCACGAATTGAGGAGCTACTTCATCAGTTACTGTAATTACCTGAGTAATTGAAGCTGCGTTTCCGCAAGCATCAGTAGCTGTCCAAGTGCGAGTAATTGTGTAAGGACAACCTGTGCTAGTGATTTCACTGAATTGAACTGGAACAACACCGTCACAAGAATCAAATGCGGTGATTACTGGTACTGAAGGAACATCACCACACAATACGCTTACACTTGGAGCACTTCCTGAAAGAACTGGAACCGTTGTGTCTACAATTGTGATGGTCTGTGTTGCCATAGCTGAATTTCCGCAATCATCATAAGCACGGTACATGCGTACGATCTGATAACCACAAGCCAGGTCAACTGTTTCTTCTGTTACTAGGATGTTCACGTCTTCAACACAGTTGTCAGTTGCATAAACATCAGTGCTGATCGCTGGGATGTCATTACCACACTCGATAGTCACATCAGCAGGTACATTGTACAATACTGGGTTTGTCAAGTCTGTGATTGTGATCAACTGATCTACTACTAATGTATTCTGACAGTTGTCTGTAGCAGTCCACACACGGTAAATCGCATAACCACACTCAGCTGGAACCGTGCTTTCGTTGAAAGTAATATTCAATTCATCGTCACAGTTATCAGAGAAGATTGCTTCGAATGAAGGGATAGCATCTCCACACTCAATAACTACATCAGCTGGCTCTTCTTCAACTGTTGGAGCTGTTGTATCCAACAACCAAATGATTTGATCAAATGTTGAAGTATTTCCACAGTCATCAGTTGCAGTATACATACGGATGATACGTCCTTGACATGAACCACCGCTCACTAAGAAGTCAACGTAAGTCAATTCTGGAGTCTCGTCACAGTTATCTTCTACTGTTACTAGCGTTGCTACATCAGCATCACATTCAGCCTCGATATCGATGATACCGGTGATTACTGGTGCTTGTGTATCTCTCACCTGAACTGTTTGAGTTACTGTAATCGCATTTCCGCAGTTGTCAGTAGCCGTTACTGAACGAACCACATCGTAACCACATGAATTGATGTTTACTTCTTCGCTAGTTGAAGTGATATCAAGATTCATATCACAAGCATCACCAAATGTTGGGTTAAATGCTGGGATAACTTGATCACATTCTACTTCGATTACTTCTTCTTCATTTGAAGTCAAGTAAGGAGCAGTTGTATCAACAATAGTGATCACTTGTGTAGCTGTTGCTGTGTTACCACATGCGTCAGATACTGTCCAAGTACGAATCACTTCTGAACCACACTCGAATGTGTTAGTTTCAACTGACATCTCAACCTCTAGTACTTCAGTACAGTTGTCTGTAGCTGTTACGTTAGCCATCGGAAGATCATCAGAACATTCAATAGTAACGTTTGCAGGTACTCCTACCAATTCTGGATCGATAGTATCAATTACAGTAATCACTTGAGTCATTGTAGCAATATTGCCACAGTTGTCAGTTGCAGTGTACACACGTGTGATGCTGTATGGGCAACCTTCTGTCATCGACTCTTCCATTGTTACTACAACGTTGTCGTCACAGTTGTCAGATGCAGTTACTACTGCTGCTGCTGGAACCATATCACACTCTACAGTCATGTTTGACAACAT
>JAIXWP010000121.1 GCA_027491215.1 Flavobacteriales bacterium
CCCTGATCAAATTGCAACACATTTTGTCGATCGCACTTGATTTCTTGAATCTCAGGTTTAGGTAGATTGGCTTGGTCTTGCCACAACTCATAAGGCGAATCAAGCAGGATCACTTCCACACGTCTGTTGCGCGCCATACAAGCCTCATCGGGCTCGTGACAGGTGGGTTTGGTTTCTCCAAAATGTTCGTGAACGATGTTGTCAAAGCCACAGCGGACAAGGACTGCACGCACCGTTTCATTTCGATTTTTGGATAGCGTGATGTTGTAATCCGATTCAGCATCCGTATCGGTGTGCGCATAAAGAAAGATTTTGTTGTGTCTCACATGATAATGTGAGAGTCCCCATACTTCCAGTTTTTTTCTGGTTGAATCAGGGATTTCGAATGAGTCTTTTTCGAAGTGAATAGTCATGTCCACTTCATGAGCAGTAGCGTTGAGACAATAGAGTAGTAGCACTCCTAGAAAAGCGTTTTTTGGTTTCATTTAATACTAATTGCGGGTTATGACGGGAAAACAAAAGTTGTTTTGAAAAATTGCATGGTCGCTTCGCGAATTCCGCTTTGCTAATTCGGAATTCGGAATTCGAGATTCGGGATGGGAATGGGAATGGGAATGGAGAAGCGGAGGAGCGGATATGGAGAAGGGACAAGAGACAAATTACAAATTACAAATGACAAGTGAATCTCGAATCCCGAATTTCGAATCCCGAATCTCGAATTTCTAATTTTTCCACTTTTTTCAACAAATGGCATTCAAAATCGGGGGGTGTTGGTCGAAAAAGTATACTTTTGCGGAAAATAACCCCCCAAAAATGAGTACCAATCGTTTTCAAGCACTATCTGAACTGCATTATCGCCAGCCAGAGAAAGTAGAATCTCATGGCAAACGTGTCTCTGAGTATTTTGGAGAAAATGTTTTCGCTTATCACAAAATGCGCGAATACCTTACGGATGACGCGTATGACAAGCTAATGGATTGTATCGAACATGGTTCACGTATCGATCGTCAAACGGCTGATCACGTGGCTGCAGCGATGAAGGAATGGTCTATCCAACGCGGTGCAACGCACTACACGCACTGGTTCCAGCCATTGACAGGTAGTACTGCTGAAAAACATGACTCTTTCTTCAAGCCTATTGGAGATGGTCGTGCGATTGAAAAGTTTGATGGTTCTATGCTCGTTCAACAAGAGCCAGATGCATCATCTTTTCCAAATGGTGGTATTCGTAACACTTTCGAAGCAAGAGGTTATACCCTTTGGGATCCATCTTCACCTGCTTTCTTAGTAGGTTCTACATTATGTATTCCAACGATTTTCTTGTCTTACACTGGTCACGCACTGGACTACAAAATGCCTTTGATGAAAGCATTGCACGTAGTGGATCAAGCGGCTACTGCTGTAGCACAGTATTTCGACAAGGAGGTAACAAAGGTTCAGACTACTTTGGGTTGGGAACAAGAATATTTCTTGATTGATTCTGCATTATATAATGCACGTCCTGATATTGCGATGACCGGTCGCGCATTGTTTGGTGCTCGTCCTGCAAAAGGACAGCAGTTGGAAGATCATTACTTCGGTTCTATTCCAGAACGTGTAATGGCTTTTATGCAAGATTTCGAGCAGGAATCACATTTGCTAGGTATTCCAGTGACAACCCGTCACAATGAGGTGGCGCCAAACCAATTTGAATTGGCACCAATGTTTGAAGAGGCAAATCTTGCAAACGACCACAACCAGTTGGTAATGGATGTTCTAGAGAAAACTGCACGCAAACACAACTTCAGATTATTGTTGCACGAAAAACCATTCGAAGGAATTAACGGAAGTGGTAAGCACAACAACTGGTCATTGAGCACTAACACTGGAGTGAATCTTTTGAAGCCAGGAAAGAATCCTAAGAGCAATATGCAGTTCTTGACTTTCTTGGTGAATTCGGTTGCAGCTATTCATGAAAATGCAGATGTTCTTCGCGCATCGATCGCTACTGTGGGTAATGACCACCGCCTTGGAGCCAACGAAGCACCTCCTGCAATCATGTCTGTATTCCTAGGAGATCAATTGGCTGCAATGCTTGATAATCTTGAAAAGAATATCAAGGCAGGAAAAATGACACCAGAGGATAAGACTGAGTTGAAACTCAACATTGGTAAATTACCTCAAGTATTATTGGATAATACAGATAGAAATAGAACTTCTCCATTTGCATTTACAGGAAATAAGTTTGAATTCAGAGCGGTTGGTTCTAGCGCCAACTGTGCGAATGCAATGATTACTTTGAATACGATTGTGGCAAATCGCTTGATCCAATTTAAGAAAGATGTAGATGCTCGTATTGCAAAAGGAGACGATAAGGATGAAGCGATCTTGAAAGAACTTCAACGCTTGATCAAAGTGAGTAAGAGCATTCGTTTCGAAGGTAACGGATACGGTGATGAGTGGGTGAAGGAAGCTGCAAAGCGCGGATTGAGCAACTTGAAGGATACTCCAAGCGCACTTAAAGTTTGGAAGGACAAAGAGGTTCAGAAGATGTTTGAGAAATTGAATGTCTTGACCCACGAAGAAGTACACGCTCGATATGAAATCGAAGTAGAGAATTACTACAGAAGAAGAGAAATCGAGGCATTGATCACAAGTGATCTAGCAATCAATCACATTTTACCTGCAGCTGTTGGATATCAAAGCAAGCTCGTAGATAATGTTATTGGATTGCAAGAAGTTTTGGGGTCTGCTGAAGGTAAGGCTGCAAGCAAGGCACAAGTGGAGTTGATCAAGCACATCAGTGTAGCGATTAATGCAATGAAGTCTGGAGTAGATAAACTCAATGCTGAGCGCGCTAAATTGGAAAAGGCGGACGTTGAGAAAAAAGCTGAAACTTACTGCAACAAGATCATGCCTATCATGGAAGGGATACGCGATGCAGCTGATTCATTAGAAATGGTAGTTGAAGATGAAAGCTGGCCATTGCCAAAAATGAGAGAGATCCTATTCACTAGATAATAGAGCTGAGTTCTTGAGATTCCTCTAAAGAATTGATTTTTGACACAATAAAAAGAGACTTTTGTTTAAAACAGGAGTCTCTTTTTTATATTTACACACTTGATAATCTTTTGAAACCATGCCTCGAGGAATGGAATGACTTGATTTTCAGTGCTAATAGAGATTTTTTTATCTCCAAATGCCTGAAAAAATGGGTTTTTCATTATTTTCGTCGCCACCAAAAACATTGCATGTCAAAACAAAACCTTATGAAAACCGCGCGTCTGTTTCTAATTCTTACAGTTGCTCTGTTTATTTCTTCTGTAGCCGTAGCTCAAACAAAAGCCACTAAAAAGGCGGATGACGAGTATGCAACTGGGGGATATACTGAGGCCGCAAAACTCTACAAAACAGCTGAGGCTGGAATTAAAGATCTTACCGAAAAAGGTAGAGTATTCTATCAAATCGGAGAATGTTACCGCTTGACTACACAGTATTCTGCGTCAGACGAGTGGTATGCAAAAGCTATCACTGCTCAGTACTATAATACTGATCCAGAGGTTTACTTCGCTTATGCTCTTTCTCTACAAGAGCAAGGAAAGTTCGAAGAAGCAATTGCTCAATTGAACAAGTACACTGCAAAGGGTGGCGAAAAGTCTAAGGCAAATGATCGCATTAAGGCTTGCCAAATGGCTTCTGAAAAGAAGGCTTCCCTTCGTACAAAGATTACTGTAGAAAACCTTGCTGAATTGAACTCACCTTCATTTGATTATTGCTTGGTTTACTCTTCTAAGAAAGGAGACGAATTCATTTTCTCTTCTTCAAGAAAGGAATCTACAGGTTCTGGTCTTTATGACAAAACAGGTGACGACTTCATGGACTTGTTCGTTGCAGAACGTGACAAGAAGAAGAAGTGGGGCACACCAACTCCATTGAACAATACAGTAAACACTCCAAGCCACGAAGGTGTATCATCATTCAATAAGGATTTTGATGAAATGTATTACACTTTTTGCAAGTACGATAACGATGAGCGTTTTGCTTGCGATATCTTAGTTGCTAAGCGCTCAGGTTCTGGTTTCGCTGATCCAGTAAACTTGAACTTGATCGATCGTACAGAAGATGATAGCTCTAAAGTAGGTCATCCATTCATCACGAATGATGGTAAATATCTTCTTTTCTCTTCTGATATGGCAGGCGGAAAAGGCGGAAAAGATATTTGGTATGTTACATATGATAAGAAAAACGAATCATGGAGCAAGCCAACGAATCTTAGCTCAGTAAATACCAACGGAGACGAAATGTTCCCATACGTTTCAGCTGATGGTATATTGTACTTCTCATCTAACGGACGTGGCGGATTTGGTGGTCTTGATATTTTTAAGGCTGACAAAACAGGTGAAATGACTTTCGGAACACCTGCAGGCCTTGAGTATCCTATCAACTCTTCTTCTGATGACTTCGGTTTAGTATTGGAAGTTGGTAATGCAGCATCTAAGTTCAGCGGATTCTTCACTTCAAACCGCCCAGGTGGTAAAGGTTTGGATGATATTTACTACTTCACTGAGCCTCCAATTGAATTCGAATTGATTGCAACTGTTTATGACGAACAAACGGCTCAAGCGGTAGCAAATGCTGATGTAACAGTTACAGGTTCAAATGGTGATAGCTACAAAATTACTACTGATGGTAATGGTGGATTCAGCCTTGACAAAACAAAAATTCAAGCGAATACAAGCTATAAAGTTGAAGTAAATAAGAAAGACTACATCGGAACAGGTGATAGCTTCTCTACAGTAGGTGTAAGCTCTTCAACGAAGTTTGCAAAAGAATACTTTATCGCTCCAATCATTGTTGGTGAGAAGGAATACCCAATGCCATTGGTATTGTATCCTTACAATGAAGACAAGTTGTTGATTGATGAGTCAGTAAACTCTGCAGACTCACTCAACTATCTTTACAATCTATTGGTGCAGAATCCAACTTTCATTATTCAGTTGGAAGCTCACACAGATGCTCGTGGTAAAGATGATTACAACCAAGATCTATCTCAGCGTCGTGCTCAGACTTGCGTAAACTACCTTATCGGTAAGGGTATCGCAGCTGATCGTATCAAAGCGGTAGGTAAAGGTGAAACAGAGCCACGCACCCTTCCAAAGGATGCAGGAATTTTCAAGGCTGGTACTCAATTGACAGAAGCATATATCAACAAATTGCCAGCAGATCAACAAGAAGCTGCGCACTTGCTGAATCGTAGAACAGTGTTCAGAATTATTGGCACTAACTACACACCGAAATAAATAGAATTCATTATTTCATCATAACTTTGAGGCCTTCTCTAATTGGAGAAGGCCTCTTGTTTTATAGCCCATGTCAGACTCGTCAAGATACGCCTCACGCGGAGTTTCTTCAGGAAAGGAAGAAGTTCACGCTGCCATTAAAAATGTCGATAAAGGACTTTTTCCTAAAGCATTTTGTAAAATCGTTCCAGACCACCTCACAGGAAGCGAGGATCACTGCCTAGTGATGCACGCGGATGGTGCAGGTACCAAATCATCATTGGCTTATATGTACTGGAAAGAAACAGATGATATCTCTGTTTGGAAGGGTATTGCTCAAGATGCACTGATAATGAATATTGATGATCTATTATGTGTTGGAGCAACTGAAAATATTCTTCTGAGCTCTACTATTGGCCGCAACAAAAATTTGATTCCGGGTGAGGTGATTAGCGCCATCATCAATGGCACTGAAGAACTTCTATCAGAGCTTCGCTCATTGGGGGTTGATATTATTAGTACAGGAGGAGAAACAGCAGATGTAGGAGACTTGGTTCGCACGATCATAGTTGACTCTACAGTGGTGTGCAGAATGAAGAGAAGTGAGGTGATTGATAATGCAAAGATTCGTCCTGGAAATGTGATTGTGGGCTTGGCCTCTTATGGTCAAACGACTTATGAGAAAGAATACAATGGAGGAATGGGGAGCAATGGTTTGACAAGCGCGCGTCATGATGTATTCTACAAAGAATTGGCGAATCGTTATCCCGAAAGTTATGATGCATCTATGCCTTCAAGCTTGGCTTATTCAGGATCATATTCATTGACAGACTACGTAGAAGGTTCGCCATTAAATGCTGGTAAGTTGGTGCTCTCACCAACCCGCACTTATGCTCCGGTCATCAAAAAAGTATTGGATCAATTCCGCAACAAAATTGATGGAATGGTGCATTGCAGCGGAGGTGGACAAACAAAGGTTCTTCACTTTGCAGGTAATGTGCATATTGTAAAAGATAATTTATTCCCAACTCCACCATTGTTTGTTGCGATTCAACAAGAGTCAAAAACAGATTGGTCGGAGATGTATCGCGTGTTCAATATGGGACATCGCATGGAAATCTATACCGATGAAGAAACCGCAAAAGCAATTATCGCGATTGCAAATTCATTCGAAATGGAAGCACAAATCATAGGAAGAGTTGAGGAAAGTGAAACAAAGAAATTGACGATTCAAAGTGCTCATGGCAATTTTGAATACG
The DNA here is from genome assembly GCA_027491215.1 of Flavobacteriales bacterium. GTDB lineage: Bacteria > Bacteroidota > Bacteroidia > Flavobacteriales_D > Sanyastnellaceae > JAIXWP01. Next base: position 6,518 of record JAIXWP010000121.1, read on the forward strand.
CGCATTAATTGATGAGGGTAAAAGAGAACAATGAACGATTTATTACCAAGGCTTGAAGCCATTGTAGATAGATATAATGAGGTGGGTAAACAAATTACCGACCCCGGGGTGATTGCAGATATGAAGCGCTATCCTTCATTGATGAAGGAATACAAGGATTTGGGATCGATTGTAGAAACATACAATCGATACAAAAAGGTCTTGAGTGATATTCAGTCTGCAAAGGAGCTTATGTCGAGTACCGACGAAGCTGAAATGAAAGATTTGGCGCAAGAAGAATTAAATGAATTGTTGCCGCTGAAAGATCAGATGGATGAAGAGATCAAGTTTCTTTTGATACCAAAAGATCCAGAAGACACTAAGAACTGCATCCTTGAAATCCGCGCTGGTACTGGTGGCGATGAAGCTTCCATTTTTGCAGGAGATCTATACCGAATGTATACTCGGTACATTGCCAATAAAGGTTGGAAGTACGAAGTACTAACAGTGAGTGAAGGAACAATGGGTGGATACAAAGAAGTTTCCATCGAGATCAGCGGAGAAGAAGTATATGGTACATTGAAATTTGAAAGCGGTGTTCACCGTGTTCAGCGCGTACCGGAGACTGAGACCCAAGGGCGCGTGCATACTTCTGCAGCAACAGTCGCAGTAATGCCAGAGGCAGAAGAATTTGACGTAGTAATTAACCCTGCAGATATTCAGCGCGATACTTATAGAGCAAGCGGCGCGGGTGGACAGCACGTCAACAAAACAGAATCTGCAGTTCGATTAACCCACGTTCCAACGGGAGTGATTGTGGCTTGTCAAGAAGGTAGATCGCAGCACGAAAACAATGAGAAGGCAATGACCATGCTTCGAACAAAAATATTTGAAGCAGAAGTCAATCGCAGACAAGAAGAGCGCGCTCGCATGAGAAAATCATTGGTGAGCACGGGTGATAGAAGCGCGAAGATTAGAACTTACAATTATCCTCAAGGAAGAGTGACGGATCACCGCATTAACTTGACCTTGTACAATCTCGATGCAGCTATGAATGGCGAGATTGAAGAAGTAATTGAAGCATTGAAACTTGCTGAAAACACAGAAAAATTAATTCACGCAGGAAATAATTAAGAGATGAATTACCAAAGGCTTGTAGAAATTATTCGTGAGAGAAAATCATATTTGTGTGTAGGATTGGATACGGACCCTGCAAAGATTCCTGCGGGTGTTAGCATGCTTGAATTCAATAAAGCAATCATTGATGCCACAAAACCATATTGTGTGGCCTATAAGCCTAATATTGCGTTTTACGAATGTCTAGGAGCAGAGGGATGGGAGATATTAGAAGAGACTGTGAAGTATATCGGAAATGATCATTTCACCATTGCGGATGCGAAGCGCGGCGATATAGGAAATACTTCAACCTACTACGCGAAGACTTTTTTTGAAACCTACGGTTTTGACTCAGTTACAGTAGCGCCATACATGGGGAAGGATAGCGTACAGCCATTTTTAGCTTTTGAAAATAAGTGGGCGATCGTACTTGCTTTGACAAGCAATCCTGGCGCGATGGACTTTCAGCTTTTTCAACAAGGAGACAAGAAGCTTTTTGAAGAAGTATTGGAAAAAGTTTCGACATGGGGAACGCCTGAAAATACAATGTATGTAGTTGGAGCGACGCGAGCAGATATGCTTGCGGATATTCGCAAAATTGTTCCTAATCACTTTCTTTTAGTACCCGGAGTGGGTGCTCAAGGCGGTAGTCTTGAAGAGGTGGCGAAGTATGGAATGAATGAAAATGTAGGGTTGCTTGTAAACGCTTCACGATCGATTCTCTATGCATCGAATGGCAGTGATTTCGCAAGCGCCGCTGAAAAAGAGGCCAAGAGTATTCAACTCGCAATGGCCGCTACACTTTAAAAATTAGAAAGATGTTTTCAAAATCACAGATAGAGGCCACAGTAAAGCTTCTCGACGAAGGCTGTACTATACCGTTCATTGCGCGATACCGCAAGGAAGTGACAGGAGGCTTAGATGAAGTAGAGATCGAACAAATCAGAGCGGAAACACATCGGAAGCGAGAATTGGAAAAACGAAAGGAAACCATTCTCAGCACTATTGAGTCACAAGGGAAGTTGACAGATGAACTCCGCCGAATGATCGTTCGGTGCGAGGATGCGCAAGAGCTTGAAGATATTTATTTACCATATAAGCCAAAACGGAAAACAAAGGCAAGCGTTGCGCGCGAGCAAGGACTAGAGCCGCTTGCATTGTGGTTGATGAAAGAGCCATTTCAAGATCTATCGCAAGAGGCGGAGAAGTTTTTAAGTGATGAAGTAAAGGACGACGAAGCGGCACTTCAAGGAGCTCGCGACATCATTGCAGAAATTGTGAATGAAGATGCAATGGCAAGAAGTACCGTGCGCCATCAGTTCCAGCGATTTGCAAGTATTAAGACGCGTGTGGCGAGAGATAAAGAAGAAACAGGAATCAAGTACAAAGATTATTTTGAATTTGAGGAGCCATTGAGCCGTTGTCCTTCACATCGTGTATTGGCAATGTTTAGAGGCGAGGAGGAAGGTATACTGCGTTTGTCTATTGCTCCAGAAGAAGATCTAACACTCGAAAAGCTCGAGCGCATTTTTATCAAAAAAAATAATGACGCGAGCGACCATATTGCGACTGCAATAAAAGACTCGTATCGCCGTTTGCTCGGCCCATCGATTGAAAATGAGGTGCGTGCACAAGCAAAAGCACAAGCGGATGTGGAGGCGATTCGCGTTTTTGCCGAAAACTTGAGACAATTATTATTGGCTGCACCGCTTGGACAGAAGCGCATTTTGGCGCTTGATCCAGGCTTCAGAACAGGATGTAAAGTAGTATGCTTGAATGAAGAGGGAACGCTGGTATTTGATAGCGTCATTTACCCACATGAGCCACAAAAAGAGGAAGTATGTGCCGCAGCAGATGTTCGAAATTGGATAGAAAAATACAAAATTGAAGCTATCGCTATTGGCAATGGAACAGCGGGCAGAGAGACAGAGCAATTCGTTCGACGTCTCAATCTTGGAAGTCATGTGCAGATATTTATGGTGAATGAGAGCGGCGCTTCTATTTATTCAGGATCTGAAATCGCGCGCGAAGAATTTCCAGACAAAGACATCACTGTGCGCGGTGCGGTTTCTATTGGCAGAAGACTTTCAGATCCGTTATCGGAGCTTGTAAAGATCGATCCGAAGAGTATCGGCGTAGGCCAATATCAGCACGACGTAGATCAGAATCTATTGAAAGAAGGATTGGATACTGTAGTGCTTAGCTGTGTGAATAATGTGGGAGTAAATGTCAATACAGCGAGTAAAAGTTTGTTGACTTATGTATCAGGTCTTGGTCCGAAGATCGCTGAAAATATTGTGAAGTATCGCGAAGAAAATGGCGCATTTGCATCGCGAGTTGCTTTGAAAAAAGTGCCTAAGCTCGGAGATAAAGCGTTTGAGCAATGTGCAGGTTTCTTACGCATTCCGAATGGAAAAAATATCTTAGATAATTCTGCAGTCCATCCTGAAAGCTATGCTATTGTAGAAAAAATGGCAAAGGATCTTCAGTGTACCGTTGTAGAATTAATTGCAAAAGAAGAACTGCGCAAGCGTATTCGTCCTGCTGATTATGTGACGGAGAAATTTGGTTTACCAACGATTCAAGATATTTTGAAAGAGCTTGCAAAGCCCGGTCGTGACCCGCGTGCGACGATTGAAGTGTTTGAATTCGCAGATGTGAAATCAATGGAAGATTTAAAAATCGGAATGGAACTTCCGGGAATCGTAACCAACATTACGAACTTCGGATGCTTTGTGGATGTAGGGGTGAAGCAGGATGGAATGGTTCACATTAGTCAAATGGCCAATCGTTATATCAAAGATCCAAATGAAGTCGTAAAACTTCAGCAGAAGGTAAAAGTGAAAGTGACAGAAGTAGATCTAGTAAGAAAGCGCATTGCTCTTTCGATGAAAGACTTGCAGTAATTACTGCATGTTTTCGATGTGTTTTTTACTGTACCAATAATCAAATATCATGGTGGATATGATCAGGAAGTATTCAACTCCGATCAGCCACCATGTTTCTTTTCCGAAGGTGTATAAGAAATAGCTCAACATTACTGCACAAGATGCGACCATTGGCCAGCGTCGTGTAGTAAAGATCGCTAGTACTAGCGTAATGGCTAAGTACCATGGATGCACTGTTGTAGCTAATAGTATGTACACGACATATACCCAAAGGAAAGATTGAGTAGTAGACTTTTGTCTCCACCAAAGGATGGCAATGATCAATGCGCTGAGCCCCATTAACGCGGGCCCGATATAGGTGATGTAATTGAAACCAGTTAACGAATAGACGATGTTTCGAACGATGAAATATGTCGAAGCGTTGAATTCAAATGTGTGGAAATACAATCCAAGGCTTTCTGTAATATTTCCCAAAAGATGATTAGAAACAAATGGGATAAAGAGCAATGCTGCGACTCCAAGACCAATCAATGAAAAGAGTACAGTTTGTTTCCATCCATATTTTTTTATCAAAAATGGAATAAATAGGATTGGCAAAAACTTGGTTGCAACGGCAAATCCGAAGGGTATTGCGGAAAGTAAGAATCGTTGTGAAAGCGCGAGCACCGCTGCAACGACCAGGAATAAAATCATAAGCGCTTCGGGATGTAGATTGCCACTGAATTCAATAATGACCAGTGGATTTAGCGCATAGATTCCAGCGAGCTGAGCAGCTTGTCCGCGTTTGAGCAGAATCTTCACAAGCAAAAGCATAGTGATGATTTCTATGATAATATAAATCGATTTGAGCACAATGATGCGAGCACCGATATTATTCTCATATCCCAGCATGTTTGAAATCCACACACTGTTTCCCCAAGTCAATTGACAGGTGGGAGGATACACGGAATAATATTCCTCAGAGTTGAGGGATTGGTAGAGCGGACTTAACTGATCGAATTGAGTATAAGGATGATTCTCTGCCCATTCTGTAGGCTTGAATTCATAAGGGTTTTGTCCCATAGCAACTTGCTCGGCATCCCAAATAAAGCGAAACACATCATCAGAAAGACGGCATGAATCATCGAATACAAACAGTACTCGAAAGAGTACCGCTGTGATAAGTATTGTACGCCAAGAAAGCAGTGATCTATTAAACCACCAATAGGCATAACCAGAAAAAACAAGTAGAAAGCAAATGGCCAATTGTTCTGGTCTGTCACGTTCGACGTACCATGCCAATCCTCCGTATCCTACCAACGAAGCTCCCAGAAAGAAGATCAACAACAATATGGGAAAACCGCTTGCAAGAAGTTTTTTCATAATCAATGCATCAAGAACGCGCGTGCTTCACAGAGTAGAAGGTTACGAATACATAACCTAATGTCAACATGAAGTGGAATGGGAATAGACCAAAGTCGTTATAGTGGAACGCTAAAACTATTCCGTAGATAAAGTAACAAGCTAGTAATGCCTCAGCAATTGTAAGTGGGCTGATTTTTACTGCACGGTATTTTTTATCTGTCCATGTTCCTTTTTTACCAGTGCTAATTGCAAACTTTGGTGTACGAACGAATGCAGATTTTTTACCAGTGAAGCCCTCGATAACCGCCACTGCATTGTGCAATGAAAGACCCATCGATACAGATAAGAACATTGGGAAGTCGATTACGAATCGGCCGAGTTTCTTGAAGAAAGGTTGCGGTGGGCGAGAGACCCAATAGAAGTAACCGAGAATAAAGAAGCTCACCAAGAATGCAGAAGCAATTACAAATAGAATTTGATATTGCTCGAAGTTATTTTTAATCATGAGCATCGGAACGCTCAATAATGAAGTACCAAGAATACACAAGAACACCACAGAGTTCATCAAGTGGAATGAAGCGTGCACTTTGTGTGAGAAACCAAGTCCTTTTGCATTTAATACACGAGGCATGTTTTTCACGGTACATTCTGCCGCGCCCTTTGTCCAACGGAATTGTTGTGCTTTCAAAGCATTCATTTCTGCTGGAAGCTCTGCTGGGCTGCCTATTTCAGGAAGGTAGATAAAATCCCAACCTTTCAATTGTGCTCTGTAGCTCAAGTCCAAGTCTTCTGTGATTGTATCTGACTGCCATCCACCTGCATCATAAATGGTTGACTTGCGCCAAACACCTGCGGTACCGTTAAAGTTGATGAAGTGATGCGCAGCATTACGACCCATTTGCTCCACTGTAAAGTGTGCATCAAGACCGAATGCCTGGAGGCGTGTGATCAACGAGTAATCTTCGTTTAAGTGTTCCCAACGTGTTTGAACCACACCCACTTTTTCTCCAGTGTAGAAGAAAGGAATCGTTTGACGAAGGAAGTCGGGGCGAGGGACGAAGTCGGCATCGAAGATGGCCGTGAATTCACCCTTACTGATATCTAGACCGTATGACAAAGCACCAGCTTTGAAACCTACGCGTTCTGGACGAATGATTTGCTTGATATCAAATCCTTTTGCCGCCATTTCCTCTACTTTTTTACGCCCCACTTCTAGTGATTCGTCGGTAGAGTCATCGAGCAATTGGATTTCCATTTTATGCTTTGGATAATCGAATTGACATACTGCATCAATGAGTCGCTCTACCACATAGAGTTCATTGAAAACTGGCAACTGGATAGTGACCATTGGAAGGTCTTCGTCTTTGATAACAGGTTTTACCAGTTTGCGACGGAATCTTCTTACGTAGTGAATCGCTAGATTTAGCTGAACGATGCTGTAGAAGAAAATGAAGAGTAGGAATAGGCCATAGATACAAATGGCCACTAGAGCAAGTATTTCCACGTGGTTAAATTGATTTAGTGCTGTACTTTAAAATCGTTGTGATGATTTTGTAGCCCGCTAAAATAGTACCTTTCACCGTACCGCTGACCTTACTTACACCTATCCTTTGTCGATATTTTACTGAAACTTCTGAACAACGCAATTTCTTTTTCAGTGCTTTTACCTGCATTTCCACGGTCCATCCGTAAGTTTTGTCGCTCATTTGCAGCGAATTAAGTGCGTCTCTTCGAATGGCTCTGAATGGTCCTAGGTCTGTGAATCGATAGCCGTAAATCATGCGAATCATGCGCGTTGCGAGCCAGTTTCCGAAGACCTGTTGTGGTGTCATGCTCCCTTTTTCTCGACCTGCTGCATTTCTAGCACCGATGACCATGTCTACTTCGCCTTTCGCTATGGGCTCTAGGAGCAAACTCATTTCTTCGGGATAGTCGCTATGGTCGGCATCCATAAACAAAATGATGTCAGCTTTTATCTCTTGTTGATTAGACCACTCAATGCCTTTCAAACAAGCGTAGCCGTACCCTTGTCGATTTTCATGAAGGACTACAGCGCCGCCCTTTTCTGCTACGGCAGGAGTTTGATCGCGTGAATTATTATTCACCACAATCACGTGCCTCACCCAAGGGTGATTGATTTCTTGGAGAACAAGTCCAATACTTTGTTCTTCGTTATAGGCTGGAATGACGATGTCTACGATCAATGAGTGAGAGATATTAAAATCAAGAATTCGCTTTTTTTATGGAGCGCAAAAACATCAAACCCGTTATTGCTGAGATCACAGAAGCCACGATAATCGAGAGCTTTGATTGTTGAACGTAATCTGGATTTTGAAATGCGAGAAGTGTAATAAAAATGGACATAGTGAACCCAATTCCAGCGAGCATACCGGTGCCAAGCACGTGTTTATAATTCATGCCTTCTGGAAGGGCACTCCAACCGAGCTTTACAGCGAGGTAAGTTAGCAACAATACTCCGATAGGCTTTCCAACAGCCAATCCGAGAATAATCCCAAGACTATTGTTCCACTCAATAGCGGTACTGGAGCCTGACTGAAGATCTATGGCAGTATTTGCGAAAGCAAAAATGGGGAGAACGATATAGGCCACTGGGGTGTGCAGTATATGTTGCAAGCGATATGATGCGGATGTTTCATCACCCTTACCGTATGGAATTACAAATGCGAGCATCACTCCTGAAATCGTAGCGTGAATGCCAGATTGAAGCATGCACATCCACATAAAGATTCCTCCTATAATGTATGGCCAAATGCGATGAATTTTCATTCTGTTGAGAATGAATAACAATCCCCAAATGACGAGGGCTGCCACCAAGAAGCCCCATGCCACGCCGTGTGAGTAAAATAATGCAATGACTATAATTGCCCCAAGGTCATCAATTACCGCAAGTGCTGTGAGAAAGACCTTTATAGAAGTAGGAATGTTTTTACCACAAAAACTCAACACAGCCAATGCAAACGCGATATCCGTCGCCATTGGGATACCAGTGCCTGCTGATGTTTCGTGATTCATGTTCAAGAAAAAGTGAATCGCAGCTGGAACCGCCATGCCACCAATTGCAGCAGCAATAGGAAGCGAGGCCTTCTTGAGGGCACTTAGTTCTCCTGAATAAATTTCTCGTTCTAATTCAAGTCCAATGAGCAGAAAGAAAATGGTCATTAGACCATCGTTGATCCAATGCTCTACGCTCATGTTTAGATCTACGATCCAAAAGCTTAAGTCAAAATAGGTATGGAGGAAATGTTCAATTGCTGAAACATCAAAGACATTAACGAGCGTAATACTTAACACTGCGGCGATCATCAAGAGAACACCACCAGCTTTTTCACTAGCGAAAAAATCTTTTAGAAGTGTGGAAATAAACATGGCCGAAAGTTACGAAGGAGCGGCCAAAACGAGTTAGAAAAGGGTTAATTGAATACTACTTCACTGGGGCCCAGCGGTCTTTGAATGACAGCATTGGTTTTTCAATAATTATCCAACTCAATCTAGCAAGTCCGTATGTGAGTAGTCCTGCAAATACAATATAAAGCGTTTGCGCAAGGAACGGGGACATGTCTGAATTGAATAGATAGTCTCCAAATCCATACTCCCATAAGGGTTTGCAGAAATGGTGGAAAATGTAAATAGCATAACTGTATTTACCCATGTGTGTAAGAAAGGGATGTTCGCAAAATTTGCGAACCCAACCATCTTGCATGGCGAGATAGATGAAGCCAAAGAATAATAGAATAGGGAAGGTCCATTTCTCGGATGGGCCGCCTTTCATCAAAATTTCCGCAGTCATGATGGCTCCATAAACAACCATGATTCTTGCAATGAAATGGCGATAGGGAAGTACAATGAATAGTGCGAACAAGAACATTGCAGCATTCCATTTGATTTCTAAACTGTTTTGAGAATAGCCTTTGTAAACGCTGTATAACCAAAGAATAGCGAGGAAAATGGCAATTTTATTCATCCCTTTTTTTTCTTCTAAATAGGGTTGACGAAGGAATGCTGCTAAAAAAGCCCCTGCTCCCAATGCATCCATTCTGCACGGTGTAAGGCAATAAGAAGCGAGTGAATCTTGGCCGAAAAAGCTATCGAAATATTCCTTCACTGCCGGGCCAGTGAAAACTAAAAGCCCTGAAATCAACATCAAAGGGCGGTTTGGTAAGAAGTAAACAATGAAGGGCCACACGAGGTAGAATTGTTCTTCTACCGCCAAGGACCAGAAGTGTCCCATGGTAAGCCAATCACTTTGAAACGTCCATTCTCCTTTGAGCGCTATTGCGATATTACTGGCGTAGGCAAAGAACCAGCCCATACCGTCATAACCGACTAAACGTTCGGGGGCTTTTTCAATGAAATAAACTATGAGAAGCGTGATGATCAAACATGCATAGTACAACGGGAAAATACGCAGCAATCGACGTTTAAAGAAAGATCCGAAGTATGTGCTCGACTGTTTTGTGTCAATCAGAATTCCTGTAATTAGGAAACCTGAGAGTACAAAGAATAGATCCACTCCCAACCATCCGCCGTGAAGCACTTTCCAGGTGGCCGTTGTTTCCCATGATTTCGAAATCATGAAATGGCTTAACACCAATAGCGTCACAGCAAGACCTCGCACTCCATCGAGTGCTATAATGCGCTGAAAGGCTGGGGATGACATCTGGTTTGCTTTTTAAGTGGGTGCAAAAGAACAGCATATTCAGATGTTGACCAAATGCAATTTTATTTCGGAGGGAGCTCCATCTGGATGTCGTCTGTTCTGAAAGGGCTCGCGGGAAGTCCTTTTTCATTTACAAAATTCAAAATCAATTCTTCTTCATACCCAAATCGGACATGTCTAGGTTGATTGACGTAAGGCGAATCAACAATTACTTGGTTGCCTTGGATGTAGGCATTGGCCTTCATGAATTTCCCATCTTCTCCAGCCACTGTAAAGCCATTTAGTGGAGCGAAGTAATCGCTATTGAAATTCATGTTTTTAAAAGTCATGATCACTTTTCGCTCGTTGATGAGCCATTCATCGAGCACAGGTCCGTCTGCTTGAATATTGTTTTCTCCGTAATGTTTTTGCAATGCTTGCAATGCCAAACGTTCGCCAACATCTTGCTTGTTCTGAGGATGTATGTCATTGAGATCTCCAATATCCATCGTCACGGCCATGCCTGTGTTTATTGCTCGGTCAAGGGCTTTCTTTTGGGCTTCGCGTGTCATCGCGGCATAAATAGGTTCGCCATAGCGGTATGATGCGAGCTGCACGAAATAAAAAGGGAATGTGCTCTTCCATTTTGCTCTCCAATTTTCAATCAAGGCAGGAAACAAATCGGCATAAAGCAATGGATTACCGGCGTTAGATTCTCCCTGATACCAAATCACTCCAGTGATGGCTTTGTCAATGAGCGGATGAATCATGCCATTGTAAAGAGCTGTCGAAAAAGGATTGAGCATTTCATTTTTCACTCCTGTTTTGTAATCTGCTAATAAAGACTTGAAACGATTGTCTGCTTTGAGACTCGCCTCATCCATCCATTGTTCAGCTTTGGTACCCCCCCAGCTTGAACTGACTAATCCAATGGGTATTTTAAGACTGTCTTGAAGCATTCGTGCATAGAAAAATGCAACAGCACTAACGCGCGAGTTGGTATTGGGAGAACACGTTTCCCATTTTCCATTAATTTCAGATTGAAGTTCGCTAGAGGCATTGCGCTGTATGGTGATCCATCGGATGTTGTCGTTGCTTGTTTTGGCGACAATGTCGGAACCTTTGGTGATACCGTTTTCGGGCTTCCATTCCATATTCGATTGACCGCTGCAAAGCCAAACATCACCAACAAGAATATCGGAAAGTTTAATCGTAGCGTTTTTGTTTTTTAGGGTAATGGAAAAAGGTCCACCCTCGGCGCCAGGCTCAAATGGAATCGCAAAGTTTCCCTGCTCGTCCGCGGTGGTTGTTTGTGTTTGACTGCCGCGAGAAAAGGTCAATTCAACGGTGGAAGATGGTGTAGCTTTTCCTGAAATGATGGTGGTATCATTTCTCTGAAAAATCATGTGGTCTTGGAAATAACTGTTGAGGCTCAATTGAGCATCACTATTCAATATCACCGTGAAGAAGAATAAAGAAGTAAATAAAATACGAATCATCTTGAAATAGTAAATCGCTTAGAAATTACAGTGCCATTTATTTTTCCATTCAAAATATAAATACCTGAAGCCAGCCCTGTAATGTCTAGCTCAGATGCACGAGTGGCTTGAACGACAAGCGTCCCAGTTGCGTCATAAATGGATAAACTGTCTAATAGCTGTCCGAAGCGTATGATGTCACTTGTAGGGTTCGGATAGATTTCAAAGCTATTTTCAATTGCAACTTCGTTTGTGCTTGAAGTACTACAAATTACTGGATTGAGGTATTGCCAAATTTGATTGTTGTACACGTTTGGAACAAAGAAGACTTCATTCGTCGGTTCATTTCCCATGCGCACTACAACTAAGTTTTGACTAGGTGATACGTTGATGATTTGTCCATTTTTTCCCATAGCTGCAAAAACATCCATCGGTGCGTCAACCATGAGAGGGCCGGGGAACTGAAACTGTATTCCGGGAAGCATGTAGTCAGCCGATCCATTCAACCACCACAAATAGCCATAAGCTTTATTCAAGTCTTGACTTGTATGAGTCATGTCATAGAAATAATCTTCATCTGTTAGTATTGGTGTGTTTGCCCACGTTCCTTGATTTAAGGTCAATAGTCCAAAGCGTGCCATAGCTCTTGCTTTGCTAAAGAATACATTGTTGTTATTTGAAAAAATAAATGATCCGAAAATTCCAGTTGAGAGGCTTAAATTATTGAAAACATATGCATTGAGATTTTGTCCTGTTGCATAATACATGACACTATCGAGCAATGTATATGGCCCATTGTGATAAGCCCAACGTTGGCCGGGGTCTTCTAGATAGGTAAGACATTCAGGATCGAGACAATCAAAATTTTCATCTGTATCATCAAGTCCAGTAGTCATTGTTAAATGATTTCTAACTGTAATCGCATTTTCTTGTTCTGGAGTTAACGAAGACCATCCATCGCCGAGATAAATATTCGAAGCGTCATTGATATTGAGATCACCGTTTTGTTGAGCGAGTCCGATTAAGAATGCAGTGAGCGACTTGCCTGCCGAGGCCCAATACCACAAACTGTCTTGTGTGAATGTTCCAACATAATGTTCGATGACAATTTTGCCATCTTTCAATACAATGAATGCTTTCGAGTCTGATTCATCAATGAACTGGAGGAGTGCTGGAATCTCATCTTCGCACCAACCGAGTTCTGCTGGTGACGTAGTTTCCCAATTGCTTCCTATTGTTGGGGGAAAGTAGAGTTCTTGTGAGAATGAGGCAATGCTCAAGTATAGGGCAGCGAGAATCAGCAAAACTTTTTTCATAGTAAAAAAGATAAGGTATCTTTATTAGAACATGAAAGATACGAAAAGTTTAAAGCGTGTGATTCAATAGTTTGCCCGACTCAATGAGTTTTTTCAAATGCGCATTGGTACGCACCATCTCGCTGAGATTGATATGACCAAGGTGATGGCAATCGGTGCCGATAAAACTGACGATGCCCGCATCAATCATTCGCTCTGATGTTTTTTTGACTTCTGGGCCGTAGTGCCCAGAAAGGCTATTGATGTTGAGCTGTAAAAAAACATCGCGGTCTGCTAGATCTACAAACTTTTCGAATTGTCTATGGTAATAACTGTAGCGCTCTGGGTGGGCTAGAATCGGCTTAAATCCATCTATCTGTAGATTGAATAATGCACGCTTTAAATTGATAGGCTCTTCATCGAAATTCAATTCGAAGAGAATATATTTTTTACCAATCGTGAGCAATTCTTTTTTTGCAATCAAGTCTTCGAAATGCTCATCAAGAAAATACTCTGCGGCCGCATGCAATTCGATATCCCATCCTTTCTCTTTGATGGCATTTCTTACGATTTCTAATTTTGGAAGAATCGTTTCTGGTGAATTGAAATACAGATCACGGTAGATGTGTGGAGTCGTATAGAATTTCTTGTATCCCATCGACATTAAGTGTTCGATGAGTTCAAGAGAGTTTTCTAAAGAGACAGCCCCATCATCAATTCCAAAAAGCAAATGGCTATGCATGTCAGTGATGACACTCTCAAAATTGATGGGATCAATGTTGGCAGCTTCTTTGTTTTTTGGTTTAAAGCGATCGAAGAATCCCATGGGTTATCGTTTCTCGTATTGAGATTCGTAATAGGCTTGGTATTGTCCAGAAGTGATATTATTCATCCAAGATTCATTCGCTAAATACCAATCGACAGTTCCTTCTAATAATTTCTCGAATGGCTGTGTTGGTTCCCAGCCCAATTCGTTTTTGATTTTCGTGGCATCAATGGCATAACGCATGTCGTGTCCTGCGCGGTCTTTCACGTAGGTGATGAGCTTTGCACTTTCTCCTTCTGCACGATTTAATTTGCGATCCATGATCGAACAAAGTGCATGCACGAGATCAATATTTTTCCACTCATTGTTTCCACCGATGCAATATGTTTCTCCATTCTTACCAGTGTGAAAAACAACATCAAGCGCACGCGCATGATCTTCGACCCACAACCAATCTCGAATATTTTCACCTTTTCCATAAACTGGAAGTGGCTTGTTATGCTTGATATTATTGATCATTAGCGGAATCAACTTCTCAGGAAACTGATGGCTTCCGTAGTTGTTGCTACAGTTAGTGATTACAATTGGAAGGCCGTAAGTATGATGGTATGCACGAACGATCATATCGCTAGAAGCCTTGCTCGAACTATAAGGGCTGCGCGGATCGTACGCTGTTGTTTCTGAAAAATAACCTTCTGCTCCAAGAGAGCCGAATACTTCATCTGTAGATACATGATGGAATTGCTTTCCGCTCATGTTATCCTTCCAGATTTCCAGAGCTGCACCAAGAAGATTCGATGTACCGATAATATTTGTTTCGATAAATGCATCAGGCCCTGATATGCTTCGGTCGACGTGACTTTCAGCAGCAAGATGCATTACTCCGTCAAATTTTTCTTGTTGGAAAAGTTCACGGATAAACGCTTTATCAATGATATCTCCTTTGATGAAGGTGTAGTTACTAGCATTTTCAATCTCGGTGAGGTTTTCCAAATTTCCTGCGTAAGTCAATTTGTCAAGATTGAATATCTGATAGTGTGGATATTTCTTCACCATGAGTTTTACTACATGGCAGCCGATAAATCCTGCTCCGCCTGTGATGAGTACTTTCATATCACAAATGTAAAAGGATTATCCTTATCTCAAACGGTATTCAACACCGATACGGTACCAACGACCAGGCATAGGAACTACGCCACTTTCAATGTATTCACGATCGAGCAAATTATTGATGTCACCGAAAATACTCCAGTTGTTTCTATTGAAACGAACACGGTAATCTACCAAGCCGTATTCAAGACCATTAAAACGCTCGTTATATCTCATATTGATGCTGTGACTGAAGCTTTCGGTAGTGAGTACATCAATACCCGCAACGATTTGATGGCGGAGGTGTTGTAATGCATACTTACTCTCCTTGTCCATGTTCATCAGTGTTGCATCGAGGTAAGAATAATTCACACGAAGAGATTCAACACGAACTTTTTTGCGCAATGAATTGCGGAAGCGTGTTATGGTGCGGATTTCACCACCACGAACCTGCACATGCTGGAAGTTTTGTGGTTGGTATCGGTCTGTTGGATTTTCTCTAACGAAGTCGATGAAGTCTGTAACATCACGAACAAATCCACTGATTTGGATCTGTGTAATTCCTCTTAAATTATATCTAAAACCACTTTCAACATTGACTGCATTTTCAGGCTTCAGATCGGCATTTCCAATGTTGCCTCGGTCTTCGTAATAAAGGTCGGTGTATGTTGGTAGACGATTTGCCAAGCCTGCATTCGCGAAGAATGAAAGACTTCTGTAAATCGGTGTAAACACTTCTAAGCCAGGATAAAAATTCCAACCATAATCGTTGTTGTATTGAGTATTTGCCCCCAATATCACATAGGAATTTGGAGTCACATTGTACTTCACCTCGGTATAAACAGCGTTGTAGAATCGCTCGTGCTTTCCTAGATTATTCGAGCGGATAAATTCTGCGCGTGATTCATATCCAGCGCCAAGTCTAAATTTGCCAAAGCCTTTTGAAGCGTGCAATTCAGCACCAGCTGTAGTGGTGAAGTGATTGTTGCGATAGTTGAATGCGTTGAGGTTGTAATCATCATGATTGTAACGCATGTAGGCGAGGGGAGCGATTCTCCAGCCATTGTTTTGATATTCATACTTCAATGAACCGAAGGAAGTGTTTACACTTTCCACAGAATTCTTATCGACTGCTGGAGAGTAAAATCCATTCGCTCCAAATTCATTGAAGATGGTTCCGGCCATCCATGTTAATTTATGTGCACCAGTTCTGAATGCTCCGAGGTAAGAAATTCTCTTTTGCTCGCTGAATGAATTGTAGCGATAACCGTTTGTCTTTTGATAAGAAACGTCAATCGAATGTCCTGTATTTCGATACTCGAATCCCACGCCAGCTCTAGCTCCTGCGGCGTAGTATTGGTCGCCGCTTGCGGTGTCGTTTTCAAATGGTGAAGAAGTGTACAATTGAAAATATGCACGCTCTTTACCAGGGTACTTTGTCACAACATTGATTGCCCCCGCCATTGCATTAGCGCCATAGATGCGTGCCGCAGAACCTTTAATCACTTCGAAGTGAGAGATTAAGTTGAGGTCGAAAGGTAAATTCAGTTGGTTATGACCTGTTTGAGGATCACGCAATGGAATACCGTTAACAAGAATAAGCACTTGTTCAAATGTGCTACCCATCATGGTTAAATCTGCTTGAGATCCGATGGGGCCGCGCTGTCGCAAATCTACTCCGCTGATATATTGTAGTGCCTCGTTTACTGATTGTACCGGTAATGCCTTGATTTGTTGTGCAGATATGAATTCCACATTGCGCGCTGCAACAGAAATGGATGTTCCCGAAAGTCTTTTCTCTTCAACGATCACGATCTCTTCCAACTGAATGGGAGAAATTGAAATTAAGCTTCTGAGTTGTTCTGATGAAGGAGGAAGTTTCGTTGTATCGCCTTGCGAGATTTCCTGGGCAGAAGAAACAATCGATGTCAATAGACATGTTGCAATAAAAAAGACTCTCATACTATACGGTTTTGCGCCGCGAAAGTATGAAAGTCTTTCTTCTGTTGAGTGTTAATATTACACTACAAACTCCAATATTCGAGTTCTTTTAACTTGCCTCTATATAACCCTTTGATATCCACAACGACACCTTTTCCATCCTTGAGTAGTCCTTTGAAAAAATGCTCGTCAAGTTGGCTATATTCTTCGTGCGAAACAGCAAGAATTACGGCATCGTAACTATTGGCAGCTGGCTTTTCTACAAGTCCAAATCCATATTCGTGCTTGAGCTCATCTGAACTCGCGTATGGATCGACTACATCTACATGCACACTGAAAGATTCCAATTCGCGAATGATGTCAACCACTTTGGAGTTACGCACATCAGATACATTTTCTTTGAATGTAGCTCCCATAACAAGCACCTTAGACTCAAGCGCATTGCGACCTGCTTCTAAAATTTTCTTTACGGTTTGTTTACCTACATAAAATCCCATGCTATCATTGATGTAGCGAGCAGAGCTGATAACCTTTGCATAATAGCCCACTTTCTTTGCTTTGTAAACAAGATAATATGGGTCAACACCGATGCAATGTCCACCTACAAGACCGGGAGTGAAATTGAGGAAGTTCCATTTTGTGCCAGCGGCAGCTAGCACGTCATAAGTATTAACTCCCATCTTGCTGAGGATTAATGAAAGCTCATTAATCAAAGCAATATTCACGTCACGTTGTGTATTTTCAATAATCTTACAAGCCTCAGCCACCTTGATGGATGTTGCTTTGTAAATACCTGCGTCCACTACGATTTCATAGACTTTAGCGATCTCATCTAAAGACAACTCATCACAGCCGCTAGCCACTTTTTTAATTGTACGAATGGTATGTACTTTATCTCCAGGGTTGATACGCTCAGGAGAGTATCCTACTTTGAAATCAGTGACCATTTTAAGTCCGCTCAATTCCTCTAGAATCGGAACACAGTCATCTTCTGTACAACCAGGATAAACGGTTGATTCGTAAACGACATAATCACCTTTTTTCAAAACTTGACCAACTGTTCTTGATGCACTCAGAACAGGACCAAGATCTGGTAGGTTCATATTATTGATGGGAGTAGGAACGGCCACTACAAAAAAGTTGACATCCTTTAGATCTTCCAATTTCGAAGTGAAGTGAATGTCGCAACCATCGAATGCTGCGCTATCCAATTCTTCTGAAGGGTCAATGTTGTTACGCATCATTTCAACGCGCTCTTCATTGATATCGAAACCAACAACTTTGATTTTTTTTGCAAATTCTAAAGCGATAGGAAGTCCTACGTAACCGAGGCCGATCACTGCTAGTTTTCCTTCTTTGTTGATTAACTTGTCGTAAATTTTCATCTCTATTTCTATTTATCCGATGAGAGAAACCAAATTGTTTTCTAATCGATAACGTTGTCCACTTTCAGGACAAACGGCTTCATTATTTTTATCAAAATTCAATCGGTGTCCATACTCAGAAACCCATCCGAGTTGCTTTGCTGGATTGCCTGCTAATAGGGCGTATGCAGGAACTTCTTTGGTCACTACGGCTCCCGCACCGATCAGCGCAAATTCACCAATATTATTTCCACAAACAATCGTTGCATTGGCACCAATACTTGCACCTTTTTTCACGATTGTTTTCATGTATTGTTCTTTGCGAACAATAGCACTGCGGGGATTAATCACATTCGTAAAAACACATGATGGACCAAGAAAAACATCGTCTTCGCAAATCACACCTGTGTATAAGCTCACATTGTTTTGCACCTTCACATTTTTACCCAAAACAACATCCGGACTGATCACCACATTTTGTCCAATATTGCAGCGCTCGCCAATAATGCAGCCAGGCATGATGTGCGAAAAGTGCCAAATTTTGGTACCCTCGCCGATGGTACAACCCTCGTCAATTACTGCTGTGGGATGTGAGAAAAAACTCATCTTATCGATTGTAATTCGTAAAGTCTTTGTGTTCGATTTTATTCAAATCATCTGGTGAAAGCGATTTGAAATAATCGTATGTAATCTTCAAACCTTCCGCTCGATTTACCTTAGGTTCCCATCCTAGTAACTGTCTTGCAACAGTGATGTCTGGTCTACGCTGTTTAGGATCGTCGGTTGGCAGTGGCTTGTAAATTACCTTTTGCTGCGTTCCTGTTAGCTTGATAATTTCCTCTGCGAATTCTGAAATAGTGATTTCATCTGGATTACCAATGTTTACTGGCTGTGCGTAATCGCTCATCAATAAACGAACAATGCCTTCTACTAAATCATCGACATAGCAAAACGAACGTGTTTGTGATCCATCACCGAAAACGGTTAGGTCTTCGCCGCGAAGTGCTTGACCAATAAATGCAGGTAATACACGACCATCATTCAGTCGCATGCGAGGGCCATAAGTATTGAAGATTCGCACGATGCGCGTCTCCACTCCGTGGAAGGTGTGATATGCCATTGTCATGGCTTCCTGGAAGCGTTTTGCTTCATCATAAACTCCACGAGGGCCAACAGGATTTACATTGCCCCAATAGGCTTCCGTTTGTGGATGTACTGTTGGGTCGCCATATACTTCACTTGTACTTGCAATCATCACACGTGCTTTTTTTACACGCGCTAATCCAAGACAATTGTGAATACCCAACGAACCTACTTTCAAAGTTTGAATAGGAATTTTAAGGTAGTCGATTGGACTCGCCGGTGACGCGAAGTGCAAGATATAATCGAGCTTTCCAGGCACGTGAATAAACTTCGATACATCGTGATGATAGAATTCGAAGTGTTCGTGTTTGAAAAGATGCTCTATGTTTTTTAAGTCACCAGTAATCAAATTATCCATGCCGATGACATGAAAGCCATCTTTAATAAAACGATCGCAAAGGTGAGAACCTAAAAATCCGGCAGCACCGGTAATGAGAACACGTTGCATATTGAACTTTTAGATATGTGCTTGTATAATTTCTCTACCAATGCTCTTGTAGTAGTAACCGAGCTTTTTCATTTTGTCGAGGTCATAGAGATTTCGACCATCGAATACCACTTTCGACTTCAAGAGTTTTTCCATTTTGTCGAAATCTGGATTTCTGAATACTCCCCATTCAGTGCAAATCAACAAAGCGTCTGCGCCTTCGATTGCAGCATATTGATCGTTTGAATATTCGATAGGGAAGTTCTTTTGCTTCTTCACATTTTCCATTGCCTCTGGATCGTATGCGCTGATTTTAGCACCTGCCTCAAGCAAGTGTTCAATCATGTAAAGAGCAGGAGCTTCACGAATATCATCGGTATCCGGCTTGAATGCCAAACCCCAAATGGCGATTTTCTTATCTGTTAAAGATTGATTGAAGTATTGAAGAATTGGACCGAGAAGAGCAGTTTTCTGACGCTCATTTACTTTCATTACACTCTTAAGTATTTTGAACTCGTATCCAGCGTCAATGCCGCTTTTTGCAAGAGCTTGAACATCTTTTGGAAAACAGCTTCCGCCGTAACCGATACCTGGGAAAAGGAACCTTTTACCGATGCGAGTATCCGAACCGATACCAAGTCTAACCATATCGACATCAGCACCTACCTGCTCACAGAAATTGGCGATTTCATTCATGAAGGAAATCTTCGTAGCAAGGAATGCATTAGCTGCATACTTGGTCAATTCAGCACTGCGCTCGTCCATGAAAAGGATTGGATTGCCTTGTCTTGTGAAAGGCTTGTAAAGCTCTTCCATCATTTCCTTAGCACGGGCGCTAGTAGTGCCTACCACTACACGGTCTGGCTTCAAAAAATCTTCTACGGCAAAACCCTCTCTAAGGAATTCAGGATTGCTTACTACGTCGTATTGCTCTTTAGCGTTCTTGGCAACTGCTTCTTTCACCAACTCACATGTTCCAACCGGAACGGTGCTCTTATCAACGATTACTTTATAATCTGTGATAAGCGAACCGAGTTGTTCGGCTACACGAAGAATATAGGATAGATCGGCACTACCGTCTTCACCTGGAGGTGTTGGGAGCGCTAGGAAAATGATTTTTGCCTTTGCGATTGCTTCTGCAAGATTAGTTGTGAAGTGCAAACGTCCTTCACGACTGTTTCTTTCAAATAGTACGTCGAGCATTGGCTCGTAGATCGGCACTTCACCGGCCTTCATGCGTTCAACCTTCGCGGCATCAATATCAACGCAGGTAACATTATTGCCTGTTTCTGCAAAGCAAGTTCCTGTTACTAAGCCCACGTATCCCGTTCCAACTACTGCTATTTCCATGTATAGTTATCTTAAGATTAGCGGGCGAAGTTAACACTATTGATCATTTATTGGAAATAATGGTTCTTCTTGTTCTGTTTTCCTTTTGGTATGCTTGCGAAGGATGGCGCTATTGGCTATTTTGACATCGGCGCTTCGTTTGACTGACCAGATGATATCGCGAGCTTTTGCTGCTGCTTCCTCTACATCGACGATAGGATGGGGATAGTTTTTTCCCAACTCAAATTGATGGAAGGTTTGCTCCATAGGACTCATCTTCCAAGGTTCATGGATGAATTGAGAGGGGAGTCCTTTGAGTTCAGGCACCCATAGGGTGATAAATTCGCCATCAGGATCGTGCTCCAAACCTTGCTTAATGGGATTGTAAATACGAATGGTATTAACACCCATTGTCCCTGCCTGCATTTGAAATTGCGGATAGTGAATACCAGGTTCATAGTCTAAAAATGCTTTCGCTAGATGATGTGTTCCTGCTTGCCATGGCTGCATGAGGTGATGCGTTAGAAAGCTGACAAGCATGCTTCTCATTCTAAAATTCAAGTATCCAGTTGCAACCACGCTTCGCATGCAAGCATCGACCATAGGAATCCCCGTCTGGCCTTCTTTCCACGCTTTTACGACGGCGGGATTTGCCTCTTGGCGGATGTGATTGAAACCCGGATTGAGGTTGGCAAACTCTATAGAGGGCTCAGATTCAAGCTTTTGAATGAAGTGACAATGCCAGTGAATTCGCGCAATAAAAAAGTTTAAATCGCGTTTGCGTGGGCTTGTCTTTTTAGCTGCCATGGTCGATTGGAAAACCTCGCGGATGCTAATATTTCCCCAAGCGAGATAGGGAGATAGTCGACTACAGCTCATACGTGCTAGTGCAGGTTTGCTGATATGCTTGCTGTATTGAAAATGTCGGTCTTTTAAAAATGAATTGAGATATCGTTGAGCATAAGATGGCCCACCTCGTTGCATTTCATGTTTTTGTAACAATGTCGCTTTCAATTCACTAGGGAATTGCATTTCTGCTGGAACATCAATTGAGGCTGGCATTGCGAGTTCCCATGGAATGCGCTCTATGGGGAGCGTCATGAATTCCATCCATTTTTCACCCCAGAGGCTTCTTTGTCGCAAACCACGTAGTACTCCGTGTTGCTGAAATTCTCGCCACATAATTTGATTCGACTTCAACCAAGCACTCACGGCAATATCGCGTTGGAAAGTGATATTGTTACCAGTTTCTTGATGGGAAAAAACGGATTCAATTTTATAATGATTATGGATGAATTGAAAGGCTTCGATGACTTCAGAGTGAAATACATGAACTACCAACTGAGTCGGGGAGAGCGACAGGTTAATGTCTTCTATGCTTTCCAAGTTAAAGCGCGTGTGTCGGTCGCTATGTGTATGGGAAGAGAGTAATGAGGGTTCGAAACAATACACCAATAGAATAGGCTTTTTATCGCGAAAGGCGGCTACCAATGGCGGATGGTCCGTGAGTCGGAGGTCTCGCTTAAGCCACAGGATATTGACACCAATTTTTTCCAAAATAAAAAGCTATTTCCGTTTATAAACACAAAATGCCGTTGATATGTTTAGGGGAAACTTCTATCAAACCGACCGTAATTGTTGTTGAATTCCACCTTTCATTTGTAAATAAGAAAATCCCATTTTATGAAAACGCTTGAAGCGAAGAATATTCATAAGTCATACAGCGGACACAAGGCTTTGAATGATGTTTCTGTCTCAGTCGAGAAGGGAACTGTTTACGGTCTTTTAGGACCCAACGGTGCTGGTAAGACGAGTTTAATTCGAATCATCAATCAAATCACTGCTCCTGATCAAGGAGAAGTATGGTTCAATGGTGAGCGCCTTCAACCACATCATGTGGAACGCATTGGTTATTTACCAGAAGAACGCGGTCTTTATAAAAAGATGAAAATTGGTGAACAATGCATGTACCTCGCTCAATTGAAGGGTATGTCATCCGCGGAAGCAAAACGCAAATTGATGGAGTGGTTTAAGCGATTTGAAATCCATACATGGTGGGATAAAAAAGTAGAAGACCTTTCAAAGGGGATGGCTCAAAAGGTGCAGTTTATTACTACCGTGTTGCATGAACCAGAATTGCTGATTCTCGATGAGCCATTTAGTGGATTCGACCCGATCAATGCAGATTTGATTCGTCAAGAAATGTTGCGATTGAAATCAGAAGGCTCCACAATCATACTTTCCACTCACGATATGGGAAGTGTAGAGGAGTTGTGTGATGAAATTTCTTTGATCAATCGCTCACAAGTCATCTTGGAAGGGACGGTGAAGGATGTGAAAAATCGTTTTAGAACCAGAACCTTCGAATTACAATTTAGAGGCTACAATATCGATCTGGGGATTGGATTGGGTGCGCAGTTTCAGCTTTTGGATAACAGAAAAGTGGATGACACGTCAATTGCGACCATTCGTATTCCAGATAATAAAAACCTGAATGATTTGCTCGGCGCCTTATTGCGCGACTTGGAAATCGTTTCAGTACATGAGATCGTTCCTGATATGAATCAAATATTTATCGAAGCAGTTAGTAAATTCAATTCTCAACAAGCATGAACAAAATCGCCCTCATTATCAAGCGCGAGTATCTCGTGCGCGTAAAGAAAAAGTCGTTTATCATCATGACCTTCTTAGGTCCATTGCTATTCACTGCGCTCATGGTTGGAGCAGTATTGGTGGCAACAAGTGATAGCACAAAGCACAATGTGTTGATCGTAGACCCTTCGGGATATTTGATTGCGCAAGAAGTTGCCGATTACAAGAAGAATGGACTTGAGCGTCCACGATTTAAGGACAGTGAAGATTTGGTGTATGAGTTTACGACTATTACTCCAACAGAGGAAGACTTCAAAAACTCGCATCACACCTTGTGGGTGCAGATTGATAGCGTAACTTATGGGGACGGGATGACTGAGTTTTTTGTGAAAAAACTTCCAAGTCTTGGAGTGCAAGATCAGATTCAAGAAGAGCTGGAGAGTGCGTTGGAGCAGTGGCGAGTGAAGAAGTTTGGAATGGATTGGAAAACTTACCAAAGCGTGAAGCAGGGTGTGACATTGAATTTGCATAATATCGAAAAACCAGATGAAGGTGATGATTTGAGAATGCGCGCAGGAGTGGGCTTCGGGTTTGCCTTGGTCATTTACATGTTCATCTTTATCTATGGTGTTCAAGTAATGCGCGGTGTTATCGAAGAGAAAACCAGCCGCGTAATTGAAGTTATTATTAGCTCAGTAAAGCCGTTCCAATTGATGATGGGAAAGGTCATAGGCATAGGGCTTGTAGGATTAACTCAGGTGATTCTTTGGGCCATTTTTTCAGGCGTTGCATTTACGATTGTTGCAGCCATTATGGGGACCACAGCAGAAGTGCCAGGAACTTTGAATGGACAAGCGTTGGCGCAAGCAGGTGCTGGAGGATCGATGAGCGCTTTGGAAAATAACGAGTCGTTGAGCTTCTTACTAAATGTGCCTTGGTTCCAAATCATTTTTGCATTTATCTTTTATTTCATCGGCGGATTTTTGTTGTATGCATCGCTATTTGCGGCGATTGGCGCAGCAGTGGATTCAGAAACCGATACACAACAGTTTATGCCCATCGTGACCATTCCATTGATTTTTGGATTCATTGTTTCCGAATTTTTATGGCAAAATCCAGAAGGAACGATGGGAACGGTATTCGGAATTATTCCACTTACATCTCCTGTAGTAATGATGGTGAAGACTTCAATGGGATGGAATGCAGGTAATATTTGGCAGTTGATTTTATCAGTTGTCTTACTCATTGCTACATTCATCGGAACCGTTTGGATGGCTGGTCGTATCTACAGAGTAGGGATTTTGATGTATGGAAAAAAGGCCACTTACAAAGAACTTTGGAAGTGGATGTGGTACAAAGGCTAATTCTTGAAACTCACTACTATGACAATTGCCATCATCGACTGCGGAACGAATACATTCAATTTATTGATCGCTGAAGTGGTGGATCAAAAATGGTCAGTGCTATTTGAAAACAAGCTTGCAGTGAAGCTGGGGGCGGGGGGATTTGATCAAAAGAAGATCGTGCCTTCGCGTATGATTCGTGGGATGGACGCATTGCAATGTCATCGTTCCAATATTCGAAATTTTCAAGTGGAGAAAGTGAAAGTCTTTGCTACGTCTGCGATTCGTGAGGCTACCAATGGGAATGATTTTGTGAAATTGGTGAAGGAAGTTCTTGACTTAGATATTGAAGTAATCGACGGAGATAGAGAAGCAGAGTTGATTTACAAAGGCATAAAAGCCACGATAGATCTTGGTGAAGAGCCGTCATTGATGATTGATATTGGTGGAGGCAGCACTGAAATAATCATTGGAAATCGCCATGAGATTTTTTGGAAAAAAAGCTACCTCCTTGGTGTTTCTCGTTTGCATGAACGAGTGAATCCATCAGATCGTGTGACGCATGAAGACACCACTAAACTGAAGCGAATCTTTGAAGAATCATTTGCCGATTTAAAAGTGGCTTTAGAAAAATATCCTTGTTCTCAATTGATTGGATCTTCAGGGTCATTTGATACCATCTTCGCGATGTATAAACATAGCGAGCCCTCGCTGAAAGAGGTGCCTTTTGAATTATTGAATGAGATTCCAATCAGTTATTTTCCCACCATGCACATTTGGTTAATGGGTAGTACTTACGATCAGCGTTTGAAGCATCCTGCCATACCTAGCATCCGTGCGGAATACATGCCGCTTGCCAGCTATTTGGTAAAGACTATTTTAGAAATGGGGAGCTTCAAAAAAATGTATCACTCGTCATACGCTTTAAAAGAGGGAGCGATTCTCGAAGCTGCTGGAATGGGATAATTATTTTAGTTTTTGTAACTTTACAGTAGTATGCATTCTCTGTTAGAAAATAATATAGAAAAAATCAAACAACTTTGTCTTTCATTGAGAGTGAAGAAACTGTATGTATTTGGGTCCATTGCTACTGATAGATTTGATTCTAAAAGCGATATTGATTTTTTATTTTCCTTTTCTGAGGGCCTAACATTCAAAGAATATACTGAAAATTATTTTAAGCTCCATTATCAGTTGCGTGAAATTCTAAAAAGGGAAATAGATATGGTATCTGAAAACTCATTATCGAATCCATTCTTTATTCAAAGTGTAAATGAAACGAAAGCATTGATTTATGAAGAGAGAGATTAAAAAGTACCTCTACGACATCAACGTTGCAATTGATTCCATTTACGAGTACTTGGGGGATAAGAGGGACTTTACCGCTTATCAAAAGAATAAGCAACAGCGCAGGGCGGTAGAAAGAGAAATCGAAATTATAGGTGAAGCTACTCAGAGAGTTCTAAAATTAGATGCTGGTATTATTATCTCAAGTGCTAGACAAATTGTTGATACAAGGAATTGGGTAATTCACGGGTATGACAAGGTGGATGATGTTGTTATTTGGGGAATAATTTCCAATCATCTTCCAATTCTAAAAGAAGAAGTCCTGAAGATGCTTTCTGAATCTGATAACCAAGAATAGAGTTTTTAAAAATCACTTGTCTTTATTCATGCGGCATTTATCGCTGCAATACTTGACGTCATCCCACACTTTTTCCCATTTTTTTCTCCATGTAAAAGGTCTTCCGCAGACCACACAGTCTTTGGAAGGCAAGTGTTGCTTTTTTACATTTTTCATGAAAAAATCAATAGTACTTTCCCGGAAGCAGATAGTTCTTCACGTAATCACTTACACCTTCTTCAAGCGTATGGAAAGGCTTACTGTAGCCAATACCAATTAACTTGCTCATGTCTGCTTCTGTGAAGTATTGATATTTATCTCTGATGTCAACTGGTGTTTCTATGAAGTCGATTTGAGGTTGTTTTTCTAGCGCTGCAAACGTTGCATTTGCTAGGTCTTTGAACATGCGAGCTTTGCCTGAACCTAGGTTATAGATTCCCGAATCTTTTCGATGATGCATTAAGAACATGCATACTTCAACTACATCTTTTACATAGACAAAATCACGCATCTGGCCTCCATCAGTAAAGTCAGGGCGATGTGACTTGAAAAGTCGCATAGAACCTTTCTCTTGAATTTGATGGAAGGCATGCATAATCACAGAAGCCATTCTGCCTTTGTGGTATTCATTGGGACCATAAACATTGAAAAACTTCAAACCTGCCCAAAACATGGGAGTTTCTGTTTGTTGCAATGCCCAAATGTCAAAATCATTTTTACTGTCGCCGTATGGATTTAGCGGCTTTAATTGTGGAATGATATTATGATCGTCTTTGTAGCCAAACTCACCGCCACCATATGTTGCAGCCGAAGAAGCATATACCAGAGGAAGAGACTTCGCTGCACAAATTTTCCAAATCGTTTTGGTGTATTCTAAATTCAGACGATCGAAAATTTCTTTGTCAAATTCGGTGGTGTCCGTGCGAGCGCCGAGGTGAAAGACGAATTGTACCTGAGCCTCATTTTTTTCAAGCCATGCTGGGAAGTCCATACGATCCACAAGCTCAACGTATTTCTTGCCCTCGAAATTTTTGTTTTTTTCTGGACGAGAAAAATCATCGACTAATACTAGGTCGTTGAAGCGATCTTCGTTTAAACGGCTAACCAAACAGCTAGAAATGAATCCAGCAGCACCAGTGACAACAATCATCTGAATTTATCTTTATTTAATGGCGCAAGTTACCAAGGAAACCCAATGAGCGTGTATCTTTGCAGCCCAAATTTTACATGATGTCAAAAATAGTCTATGTCACTCGTCGCGAACGATTCAATGCAGCTCACAAACTCGCAAATCCGCTTTGGGATGACGAAACAAATAAAAAGATCTTTGGAAAATGTTCTAATCCTAATTGGCATGGACACAACTATGATCTTTTTGTAACGGTAAAGGGAGAGCCTCAACCTGAGACTGGTTTTTGCATTGATTTGAAGTATTTGAGCGATATCATTGAAGAGCGTGTTACGGATAAGCTCGATCACAAAAACTTAAATATTGATGTGGATTTCATGCAAGGAATTTTGACATCAACAGAAAATTTGGCAATTGCAATTTGGGAACAACTTGAAGCTGCTATCGCAGAAAAAGGTTGTATCTTGCATAGTGTAAAACTTTATGAAACAGAAAATAACTTCGTAGAATACTTCGGAGGAAAATAGACATCGAATGGAAGAGTCAAAAGAGCTTTCGGCTAGTCAACAGAAAATCGCTTCGGCAGTGGAGGTAATCCTTGGTCAGATTGGAGAAGATCCAACGCGCCAGGGCTTGCTGAAAACGCCCGAGCGTGTAGCCAAAGCTTATGACTTTCTAACGCAAGGTTACCAGCAAAGCGCAGAGGATGTGCTACGTGGAGCCATATTCGATGAGTCTTATAGCGAAATGGTATTGGTGAAGGACATTGAAGTCTATAGCTTATGCGAACACCACATGCTTCCGTTTTTTGGAAAGGCACATATTGCCTACATCCCTAACGGAAAGATTGTTGGACTGAGCAAAATACCAAGAGTGGTCGATGTGTTTGCCCGACGATTGCAGGTCCAAGAGCGATTGACGATAGAGATCCGAGATTGTATCCAAGAAACCCTGCAACCCTTGGGAGTAGCCGTGGTGATAGAGTGTCACCATTTATGCATGCAAATGCGCGGTGTTCAAAAACAAAATTCACATACAACCACCAGCGCTTTCAGTGGAGAATTCCTTAACAACGACAAAACTCGCAAAGAGTTCATCCAACTGATTGGCGCTCGATTGAGCTAATCATGACTTCATTTTTAAATCTTATAAAAAATGCCTACGGCGGACTAGACCGCACGATGTGGCTTTTGGCATTAATACAATTCATCAACCGCAGTGGAACGATGGTAGTGGTTTTTCTTTCCGTTTATCTGAAAGATGACCTTGGCTTTTCCTTGGGGCAAGTGGGTACAGTGATGGCGTTATTTGGCGCGGGCAGTATCACTGGTTCTTTTTTTGGCGGTCGACTCATCGATAAAATCGGTTTTTATCGCATTATGTTTTTTAGCCTCTTCTTTGGAGGCCTGGCATTCATTTTAGTTGGATGGGTGCGAAACTTTGCAGCGTTGGCAGTGGCGATGTTTTTCATGAGTGCCATCTCCGAATCCTTTAGACCTGCGAACATGGCGGCTATGTCCATTTACAGCAAGCCTGAAACATATACTAGATCGGTTGCATTGAGTAGACTCGCAATGAATCTTGGGTTTTCTATTGGTCCAGCGATTGGAGGCTTTTTGGCATCGATCGACTACAACCTCATTTTCTGGGTAGACGGTATTACATGTCTCATCGCAGCAGGGATATTGAAGATGTATATAAAGGAAAAAAGAGCACCAAAGAAAGAAAAAGCAGAAGCACATGTATCGAGTAAATCTCCTTACAAGGATAAAATCTACCTTTTGTTTTTACCTATTTGTGTGTTTTACATCGTTTCATTTTTCCAATTCTTCTCTACGATGCCTCTGTACTATAAAGATGTAGAGCACTTCACAGAAATAGAAATTGGATGGTTGATGGCCTTGAATGGTTTGATAGTGGCGGTTTTTGAAATGGTGTTGATTTACAAGTATGAGAAGAAAACGAGCATCTACAACTTCATTGCTTGGGGAAGCGTGTTGCTTATTTTAAGCTACATCTCCTTGGTATTCTGGGGAGGTTGGTGGTGGTTGGTATTCTTGACCATTGTGATTTCATTCTCAGAAATGTTGGCCTTGCCGTTTATGAATACCTTCATGAATAATAGAGCTCCAGTAGAAAGTAAAGGTCAATACGCATCGCTTTATGTAATGGCTTGGGCCGTAGCACAAATCATCACTCCATTGATCGCTACTAATATGATTGCGCTTTCGGGATATAATGGTCTATGGCTACTTTTAGCGGGATTTGCCGTGGCTACTATTCTCGGTATTAAATGGCTCGAGCGATTAGTAGTACGCGAGAAAGCAGATGCGTCTTAATGCGCTAAAGCTGTCAGTTTTCCAAATAGATCATATAGGACTATTCCTCCGCAGACTGCGACATTCAACGAGTGTTTTGTTCCGTGTTGGGCGATTTCAATTACACCATCACATGCTTCAATAGTCGCTTGATCTACGCCATCTACTTCATTGCCTAAAACCAAAGCAATTGGTCCTGAAGGATGAAAATCATGTAGCTCAATGGAATTTGAGGCTTGCTCAATGCTATAACATTTAAAGCCCGCAAATTTCAAATCAGCAATAAGAGTAAGTGTTTCTTCTCGCTGCTCCCAATCAACAGTTTCTGTGGCTCCTAATGCGGATTTGAGGACTTCTCGATGAGGTGGAGTAGGAGTATATCCCACGCAAAAGATGCCTTTCAAACGAAAGGCATCTGCGCTGCGGAATATACTTCCCACATTTAATCCACTTCTAATATTTTCTAAAATGACGACGACTGGAATTTTTTCTGCATCCTTAAACTCCGCTTGGCTCATGCGTCCAAGTTGTTCCATCGACAATTTTTGATTCATAGACTATCTTATTTCGAGGGCGAAAGGTAAGCGCGCTTGCGGACCTTTCATAGCTCTTACTGCTTGAATTTCTTCATAGAATCTGAAATCATCACCTAATACTTGCTGTAAAATCGCAGTTTGTTTTTGACCAGTTAGATCTTCCATCAATTCTTCGAAAGGGTCTTTCATTTTTGGAAATCCTTTTGTAGAATAATCTGCAATTCCTGCTTGTTGCGCAGCATATGCGACTGCCGCCTTTAGGTCGCCCAATTCATCTACAAGACCGATTTGCAGAGCATCTTCACCGCTCCAAACGCGGCCTTGGCCGATGCTATCCACTTCTGCTTGTGTCTTGTTTCTTCCCTTTGCAACTTTAGATGTGAAGTCATCATAGATATCAGCAATCATATCTTGCATGGCTTTCATTTCCATCTCATCCAATGGCTTGGTCACTGAAATCAGCCCAGCGTGAGCATTGGTTTGATAGGTGTCGAACGTAAGTCCGATTTTGTTATTCAAGAAATTCTTCATGTTTGGAATAACTCCAAATACGCCGATAGAGCCGGTGATAGTATTTGGATTTGCAAAAATGCGGTCGGCTGAACATGCGATGTAATATCCGCCTGATGCCGCGTAGTCCCCCATCGAAACAATGAAAGGCTTGCCGCTTTTTTTGATGAGTTCTGTTTCTCTCCAAATTACATCAGAAGCTAATGCAGAGCCACCTGGAGAGTTGACACGCAATACCACTGCTTTCACATTACTGTCTTCACGAGCATCGCGAAGTGCTTTTGCAATACGATCACTGCCGATGGTTTGATCATCACCTTCGCCGCTTTCGATGCCACCCACAGCGTAGACTACCGCCACACGATCGGTACCAATTGTTTTTTCATACGATCTATGATAATCTCCGAAATCTGCAAACTTGATATCGTCAACTTTATCAACTCCAACTTTTGTCTTAATCAAATCCATCACTTCATCGCGATATGAAAGTCCATTCAATAATCCTGCATCCTTTACCAACTGCACATCGCGGAAGGTGAGAGAATCTGCAGCTAGATTTAGCATCTCTTTCGTAACGCCGCGTTCTTTAGCGATGCCATCTAACATAATGTTCCAAATATCTCCTACGAAAGTGGCGATTTGCTCGCGGTTTTCAGGCGACATGTGATCATACATGAAAGGCTCTACAGCACTTTTGAATTTGTTGTTTGGACCACGAATAACCTGTGCTTCAATTTCTAATTTATCCAACATGTTTTTATAAAACATGATTTCAGTTGCCAAACCTCTCCAGTCAAAAGTTCCTGTTGGATACATATAAACTTCGTTCGCAGCGCTTGCTACATAATACCCCGCTTGAGAATAGTTTTCTGCATATGCGATGACCCATTTTCCCGAAGATTTAAAATCGAGGATAGCATTGCGAATGTCTAGAACAGTGCTTGGTGCAGCACCTACAGAAGAAACTTCAAGGAAAACACCTTTGATATTGTCGTCTGTTTTAGCATGAGCCAAATCTTCTACAATGTGATTAAGTCCAATCGTTTCTTCAGATTGGAAGGTTGCAGGATTGAAGTTGAAATCATTTTCGCCTGCTCGTTCTACGATTGCTTGGTCCAGCTTTAAATGCAGAACTGAGTTTTCAGAGACATTTGTTTTTTCTTCACCACCGCTGCCTGCGCTAACCACGGCTGCAATGATCAAAAAGAAGAATATAACACCTACCACTACCATCGCTACGATAGTACCAATCATGGAGGCTAATACGTTTTTGAGAAAATTCATGTGCTTAATTATTTACACTGCTAAACTAATGAGGATCATGCACTAGTCATGAATCTTTACACAAGCGGTTGAGAAGTTCGTTTGATAGGGGCATTTATGATTTTCGCGGTTGATGATATCGCCTTACTTTCGTGGCTCATGAAAAAGCATCGCGCATACTTATGCATCGGCGGCAATCTCGGCGAGCGTCTTGAAAACCTTGAAGAAACAAGGGATTTCGTACTTTTTAATATGGGAGATATCATTCAAGAATCTCCGATTTATCAGAGTTCGGCTTGGGGAATGGAAGGTGCGCCTGATTTTCTCAATCAAGTTTTGGAAATCGAAACAGAACTAACTCCAGAGCAATTGCTAGCTGAGATCGAAGAACTCGAAGAGTTTTATGGTCGTGAGCGCAAGGATAATCAGTATTTGAATCGTGAGATGGATGTTGATATTCTTTTCTTTGGTGATGAACCGATTGAGACCGAAGCTTTATCGGTGCCGCATCCGAGAATGCACGAGCGCAAGTTTGTATTGCAGCCTTTAAATGATATCGCTGCTGATTTGGTACACCCTGTTTTGAAATTGAAAATTTCTGAACTCCTTGCTAAATGCACGGATGAGGGAAAGGTATCGCTCTATGTTGAAGCATAAATACATTGCTATTGAAGGGAACATTGGTGCTGGAAAAACCAGCCTAGCCACTCGCTTGGCCAATGACCTCCATGCGCGATTGATTTTAGAAGAATTTGCGGACAATCCATTTCTGGCAAAATTCTACGAAAACTCCGAACGGTATGCCTTTCCGTTGGAGTTAAGTTTTCTCTCAGAACGATTTTCTCAGTTGAAAAAAGAGGTGAGTCAAGAAGATTTGTTCGCACCTCAAATTGTATCAGATTATATCATTAGTAAATGTCAGATTTTTGCAAAAAACAATCTGCCCGAAGATGAATATCAGTTGTTCTTGAAAATGTATGAAATCGTTGAGAGCAGCGTCACACGACCTGATTTGATGATTTATTTATACCAAGACGTAGATCAGCTTTTATCCAATATCAGAAAAAGAGGCAGAGATTATGAGCAAAAAATTGAGGCTGCTTATTTGGAAAATATTCAAAGGCAGTATTTAGAATTCATTCGTCAGCACGAGGAACAACGCATTGTAATTATTGATACCTCAAGTCTTGATTTTGTTCAAAATGAAATGGACTACCAATGGATCAAGGAAAAGATTTTGCAAGAATATCCAATAGGGTTGACAAGAATTCAGAAAGCATAAAAAAGGCCGCTCATCAGAACGGCCTTCTTTTTTATCTCAACTTAGGACTAGCCTAATACTTCTTTCACTTTAGCTCCGATTTCTGCTGGGCTATCCACTACATGGATTCCACATTCGCGCATGATGCGCTTCTTAGCAGCAGCAGATTCGTTTTCGCCGCTAACGATGGCTCCTGCGTGACCCATAGTACGGCCCTTTGGAGCAGTTTCACCAGCGATGAAACCAACTACAGGCTTGGTGCCATTTTCTTTGATCCAATAAGCAGCCTTTGGCTCAAGCTCACCACCAATTTCACCAATCATAACGATTGCTTTCGTTGCTGGGTCAGCCATCAACAATTGAACAGCTTCAAGAGTTGTTGTTCCAATGATTGGGTCGCCACCAATTCCGATTGCCGTTGTAACACCAAGACCAGCCTTAGCTACTTGGTCTGCTGCTTCGTAAGTCAAAGTACCAGACTTTGA
>JAIXWP010000138.1 GCA_027491215.1 Flavobacteriales bacterium
TCTACAGTGAAGTCTTCAGTTTGTGAAGCAACAAGTGGAGCAACTTCGTCAATCAAGGTAATGATTTGAACGAACTGAGAAGCATTTTGACATGCATCAATTGCAGTATAAGTGCGGATGACACGACCTTGACAACCACCAGAAACCATTTCATCAGTAGATGTTACATTGTACTCATTGCAATTGTCAGAAACAATAACATAAGAACCTGCGTAATCATCACATGGGCGATCGATTTCTACGATTGAACCTTCGAATGAAGGAGCGGTAGTATCAACAACAGTTGCTGTTTGAACGAACTCAGAAGAGTTGCCACAAACGTCAGTGAAAGTGTATGTACGTGTGTAAACAGCGAAGCATGAACCATCTTCGATAGTTGCATCAACAGAAGTTACAACAACTTCACCTTGACAGTTGTCAGAGTATGAAGGAACAACCCAAACGATATCCTCATCACATTCGAATGACAATTGAGCAACACCTTCGAAAGTTGGAGCTGTAGTATCTTGAACAGTGATGTATTGAACAGCCATACCTTCGTTACCGCAGTTGTCGAATGCACGGAACATACGAACGATAGTATAATTGTTTGGACAATCTCCAGGCTGAATCATTTCAGTGTAAGCCACGTCAACGTTTTCATCACAGTTATCAGAACCAGTTGGCATAACTACCGCAGGAACTTCATCAGAACACTCGATAGTGATGTCAGCAGGAACGTTTTCTAGAGTTGGGTTAGTAGTATCAACTACAGTTACAGTTGTAGAAACAACAGTTACGTTTTCACAGTAGTCAGTAGCTGTCCAAGTCCAGATAATTGTGTATGAGTTTTCACACTCACCAGCAATAATTTCTGAAGAAGGAACAACAGTTACAGCAAGATCGCAGTTATCATAAGCGTTAACTTCTGGTTGTGCTGGAACTTCGCTACACTCAACTGTAAAGTCAGCTGGGTTTTCTACGATTGGGTTTGTAGTATCTTGAATAGCGATGAACATCACTACATCAGTAAAGTTACCACAAGCATCAGTAGCTCTGTAGTGACGTTCAAGAACGCCAAGACATCCACCTGAATTCAATAATTCTTGAG
Source organism: Flavobacteriales bacterium (assembly GCA_027491215.1). Taxonomy (GTDB): domain Bacteria; phylum Bacteroidota; class Bacteroidia; order Flavobacteriales_D; family Sanyastnellaceae; genus JAIXWP01. The sequence continues at coordinate 1,091 of JAIXWP010000138.1, forward strand.
TCAATGTTACAACTACTTCACCTTGACAGTTATCAGTAGCAGTTGGAGCCATTACGCTTTCAACTTCAGTACATTCAACAGATACATAAACGTCGAAGTCATTGAAAGTTGGAGCTGTTGTGTCTACTACAGTAATAGTTTGAGATGCAACAGCTGAGTTACCACAGCCATCATTAGCTGTGAAAGTGCGAATGATCGTGTACTCATTGATACACTCACCTTCGATCAACTCTTCTTCTACAGAAACTGTAGTAGTAGCAGCATGACAAAGGTCAGATGCAGTAGCATCAACACGAACTACTTCTTCATCACATTCAAATGTTACCGCTTCAGGAACAAATGTGAAGAATGGAGCTGTAGTGTCAACGATAGTAAATGTTTGAACACAATCTGTTCTGTTATTACAGTCGTCGAATGCAGCCCAAGTACGGGTAACGATAAATGTGCACCCGTCTTCAGTAGTTGGTTCAGATTGACCAAGGTAAAGAACAGTAACATCATCATCACAGTTGTCAGTTGCTGTGATACCTTCAGCGATTGCTGGAAGTTCGTCTGAACATTCAACAGTCATGTCTTCTGGACAATTTGTGAATTCAGGATCGATTGTATCAAGAACTGTAACAGTTTGAGAAGTTATTGTTGCATTACCACATGCATCAGTAGCGCGGAAGAAATAAGTTATTTCATCATTGCACTGAAGTTGTGGGTTATTTGGTGTGCACTCAGTGTTTGTGAAAAGGTCACCGTGACCGCTTCTCCAAACGCCATTGTACCATCCGTTGTAATAGAACCAACCAGACAAACCGTCGTTTGAGTTACGGTTGTTAGCGGCAATACCTTTTTGGAAACCGAAATAGTAGTTAGATGGTTGGTGAGACAAGTAAAGGATATTACCTGCATAAGAACCAGCGCCAGTTAGGGTTGAGAATCCAGAAAGAAGCTCGTAGTAATCCCAGTTCAAGTAATTTGTACCAGCAAGGTTCAAATCATTCTTGTAGCTGCGACCAAGACCGCTCCACTGAGACCAGTCACGCTTACTTACAAGCCACATGCTTACTACCCAAGATTGAGTAGCATTACCGTTGTTCACAACAGTACCCGCTACATGAGCAGTACCATCATCATAAACGGTCATTGTAGCACCTGGAGCCCATGACCAATAGTCAGAAGCTGCAAGACCTTGGTTCAAAGCACCGAACAACCAGATAGATCCATCAGGACCTGGGCCGATTGGAGTGGTAAGAACACAAGTTGAAATCACACCTGCAGTGTGAACTTCAAAAGGCGTTACATCTGCATTACCGCTGCAAGCATCAGTTGCTGTTGCTGTAGGAGCAACAACATCTTCGATACACTGAACAGTGATATCGTTCAATTCGCTGAACACCGGTCCTTCATTGTCATAAACAGACAATGTCTGAGTGCAAGACTCAGAAACTTCGAATTGAGGAATTGACACGATCCAAGTACGAACAATCGTATAGGAACATGCAGTTGAAGGGATAACCAAATCTGTGTGGTCAATTGTAACTTCAGCATTGAAGTCGTCACAGCCATTCACCACGAAAGAAGGTGAACCGCCTAGCTCGATGTTTTCAACATCGTCGCAGCTGATGGATACGTTTGAAGGACAGGTTAGGTCGATAGAAGGATCACAAGGATTCTCCTGAGCATTGGCACTGCCAAGGCCCCAAAAAACAAACATGGACAAGAAAAGGAATGCTTTTCTTCCCCAATTGAGAATTGTTGAAAATGAACAACAACCCTCTACGTCTTTTAAAGAGCGTAAGGTTCTACTCATAACAAGAGTTTTGGTTAATTAATAAAAGTGTTTATGGTTAGCAAAACAAAAGCAAAAGTATAGTCAACTTATCCAAACAAACAAATTTATTTATGAAAATCGACCAAAAAGCCCAACACATCGAAGATTTATTTTTATTCATCGGACTTTTTTCACTGTTTAACGTATCATTTGACACTAAACTATGGTTCACTTTAATAGTTGTAGTTGAACCAAACCATGACTGAATTATTCACTTTCAAAAAACCTGATTTTCAGTCATCTGAAAAATAATTGCTGTTTTTTACAAGAAAAATACTGAAAAATTAAAATTCTGATTATTTTTGCCCCCGCTTTAAACAAGGTGCCATAGCTCAGTTGGTAGAGCAAAGGACTGAAAATCCTTGTGTCGCTGGTTCGATTCCAGCTGGCACCACAAAAGCCGGTGATTCACCGGCTTTTTTTATTTTCCTCCCTTCCCTACCTTCGCCACATGTCTAAAGCAAGCTTCCATCATTCCGACGAACATCTCGCTCTTGAGCTCCAACGCAAGATGGAGGGGGCTTCACAAGTTTTTCTACTAACTGATTCCAACGTTGCAGAACTCGTTTTGCCTCGCATTCTTCCACTGCTTAAGAATGCTGATAAAATTGACATCATTGAGGTAGAGCCTGGTGAGGCATCAAAAGCATTGGATGTTTGCCATCACATTTTCCAACATTTTATTGAAGCAAACGCCGGACGCGACGCTCTACTTGTCAATTTGGGTGGTGGAGTTATTACTGATTTAGGGGGGTTCATTGCATCCGTATATAAGAGAGGCATTCCCTTCATTCATGTCCCAACTTCATTAATGGGAATGTGCGATGCAGCAATTGGAGGTAAAACGGGGATCGACCTATTAGATGTGAAAAATGTCATAGGTTCTTTCGCATACCCCAAGGCTGTGCTCATTCAGCCAAATTTCATCGAGACGCTGCCCATAGAACATATCAAATCTGGCTTCGCAGAAATGGTCAAGCATGCAATTATTGCTGACCCCCAATTATTCGATGCTTTGGAAATAATCGATATTGAAGAGCCCAATCATATCGCTTTGTTTATTGAACGAAGCACTCTGATCAAAGAAGACATTGTAATGGAAGATTTTATGGAAGAAGGAAGGAGAAAGATTCTCAACTTTGGTCATACAATTGGACATGCCATTGAATCATTTTGTCTTTCTGTTGATGCACCACTTTCGCATGGCCACGCCGTAGCTCTGGGTATTTTAGTTGAAGCTAAAATGAGCTACCATTTGGGTGGACTTGATCTTGAGTCTTACACCAAAATCCAAAGACTTTTATCCAAATCATTTCAGTTTCCTAAAAACTGCCAGTGGGAAGACATACTTCCTTTTCTTTTCAATGATAAGAAAAATAAAAACAATCAAGTACGATTTGCAATTCCTAAGAAAATGGGAACATGCGAATGGGATGTGGCTGTCGATTTAGAAGAGGCTCGAGCCGCATTCGAAGAATTAATCAACGAGTAAGCACTATATAATCCTTCAGAATAGTCTTCAAGAAAACAGTACTATTAGGTGGAACCGATTTCAAGTTCAGCTTTTGAGCCATCAAAGTACTTAAGTCTATAAGAGCATCGCGATGTCCATTATTGTTGTATTTTGATGTTCTATCCAAAGCTGCCTTGATAATAAGAATATCTTCTTCATGAAAAGCCTTTACCTCAGGGTATTGAGGCTGATAGCTCATCTTAGAGTCAATTCGAAGAATATCTGACAATGCTATAAAGGACTTATTTTCTACACGAACCAAGACAGTATTCGCCAGTACATCACCAGTTCTTTGTGCGTGTCGAGACGAAACAATAGACATAGAGCCTAAAATGCCCATCGGTAAATATAGATCGACTATTCTGAAAGCCCAGCGAAGGAGGTAGTCATAAAAAACTGGCTGTTTCCCATTCAACTTCATCACCTTGATTCTCATGATTCTTTTGCCCGGTGTTTGGCCGTTTAAAACAGTTTCGAAGAATAATGTGTAAAAAGTTAAGGTGGGGTAAATCACTAGGACATAGAACAACATCAAGGCACGTTCGTTGCCCCCATCAAAAATGAAAAGCACTGCTAAAGTGATCGCTCCTACTCCTACAGACTTGAAAACGCTATCAATCACAAAGGCTAGAATACGCTCACGAAGTGATGCTAGCTCGTAATTAATTGAAACATTTTGTGTTGTTTTTATTTCTAATGTTTTCATCTTCGCGATTAATCATTACTTTCGTCGAAACACGATAAGAGAGCGCAATATACGTATGCAAGAAACTGAATTTATTGCACAGAATAAAGAAAAGTGGAAGGAATTTGAAGAGGTTCTCAAAAGTGACAACAAAGATCCCGATCGACTTACCAATCTATTTATAGAAACTACAGATGATCTTAGTTTCTCTCAAACACATTACCCGAACCGTTCTGTTCGAGTATATCTGAATTCTATCTCTCAACGCGTTTATCAAGCCATTTATAAGAACAAAAAGAAAGCAAAGAACCGCTTTTCTAATCTTTGGAAAAAGGAGTTGCCAGAAGCCATTTGGCAATCACGGAAAGCTACATTACTATCATTCGCTATATTCTCAATAGGAATTATCATTGGTGTTTTCAGCGATATCTATTATCCAGATTTCGCCAAAATTGTATTGTCTCCGGGTTATGTTGAAATGACTGAATCATACATAGAAAACGGTGATCCAATGGCTGTTTATAAAGACAGCGATCCTATCGATATGTTTTTTATGATAGGCATCAATAATATTCAAATCAGCTTTGGCGCCTTTGTGCTCGGTCTTTTATTCGGCCTCGGCACGCTCTATATTCTATTTTCAAACGGAATTATGTTCGGTGCATTCATGCACTTCTTCTTTGCTCGAGGTCTTTGGCAAGAAAGCGTACTTACTGTAATGCAGCATGGAACACTTGAATTATCCATGATTGTCATGGCTGGTTCTGCGGGCTTTTTATTGGCACAAGGCCTTCTTTTTCCCGGCACCTATTCTCGTTTGGAATCATTGATAATCACTGCTCGCTCTGCAATAAAAATAATGATTGCAGTATTTATTCTACTTGTCTACGCAGCTTTCATAGAATCATTTATCACGAGACACACGGATATTCCAAACGTGATTCGCGTTACCTCAATACTTCTATCCTTGTCAATCGTTATCGGCTATTTTGTTTGGTACCCTTGGTATAGATATAAAAACGGCTTCATGAAAGACGTTCAGCCAGAACCTATCCCTTCCCTTAGAAGAGAAAAAATTGACTTGAATCCAATAAAATCTGCAGGTGCTATATTTAATGACACTTTTGCAATGATGGGAAAGTCTTTAAAAGGAATCAGTCTCATTAGCGCTGCTGTAGCCTTGATTGGAGTTATAACATACGCTCTTTTGCTTGATGGAAAATTGGCTATGCTATTTTGGGATGGCGAAATTATTTCCTTCGACCCCTCCTCTATTCTTTGGTGCTGGTCCCCATACTATTACATTTTGGATTTCGACAGATATCCATTCTTTTTCTTCTATTGCGTCATTGCGTTTGCCGCAATCATGGTACTCTACCATCGAATTTCCAATCGAATATTAGACAAACCCGACTCTGATTTTAGTGTCGTCTTTATTCAAATCATTAACTCACTCATTCTAGCTGCCGTGGCATTGCTCCCATTCCAGCTTGGCGATTTTAGCTCTTTTTTCATTGGGATTTTTAGTTGGCCACTAACCATGCTCTGGATGGCAGTATCGTTTGAAGAGAATAAGTTTTGTCTCTTAACATTTTTCAAAACGATTCAACTAGCCCTCAATTCTATCGGAAAGTTACTTGGGGTATTCTGGACAGTGCACATCATGCAGTGGTTCGCTCTTTTGTTATTGAATGGTTCACTCGCCATGATAATCTCGTTTCTCTTGACCGGCAGACCAATGAATATTCTTATGCTAATTTTCGAATTTATTTCAATGAATATTCCGCGCAATGCTCCACTTGCAGAGCATGTGCCTTACATGGTATATACCTTTCTATTACTATTCGCACTAGCCTTTCTTGTATCGCTTAGCATTTACTCTTCCATTCTGTTATTCTATACTACGAATGAAGTTTATAATGCCTCTTCTCTAAAGGAGTCGTTTGAAAAAATTGGAATCAAAAAACGCGCTTACGGCCTTGAAAAAGAACTTTAATAAAATACTGATCTGTTTTCTTGTCGCAATTTTTTCTGCGATGACTTTGGCTGCGCAGACCGATTCCACTGTCTATAAAAAAATCGGTACCGAAAAAACTTGGAACGAATCGGAATGGGAAAAAGCCAAAGATGGAATTAAGTATGTAAACAAAGACAAACCTGAAAAAGAGGAAGAATTTGATCTTCCAAATGTGGATTTTGAACCTCCTTCTTTTGATTGGATCAACAAGCCCTTGACCAAGGTAATTGTGGTGGTAATACTTATTGCGCTGCTAGCTTTCACCTTATACAAGCTGTTCGCAGGATCTTCAGATAAAAAAGTTAAGGATGTAAAAAATCTCGGCTACTCTCTAGAGTACCTCGAAGACAATATTGAAGAATCCGATTTCGATCGATTCTTAAGAATGGCACTAGAGAATAATGATTATAGATCAGGAGTTCGAATTCTTTTCCTGAGAAGTCTTCAAGGACTTCACTTGAAAGAGCTGATACGCTGGAAAAAAGATAAGACTAACAATGATTTTCTAAATGAAATGCGACCTCATAGTTCGTACAAACAGTTTAGAAATCTTACACTAGCATTTGAAATTGTATGGTATGGAGATACCGCAATTACCGAGGAGCAATTCACTTTTATTCAAAGAGAATTCAACTCATTTGATGTTTTGATTAACGAAAATAAAACATCAAGCAATGGAAAATAATACAACCAAAACTGTTGTCTTCATTGCTGTGGCTGCTGTCATCGGTCTCGTCACCTACTTCATTATTTCAGGTGATGATGAAATAAATTGGAATATAACCTTTAGCCCTGAGAGTAAAGAGCCATACGGAACTTACATCGTAGAAAAATTAGTGAAAGAGTCAAATCAATTCTCTTCATATACTTTTCTTGAAGACTCCACTTACAAGGAAGTTAAGCCTGACAGTCCTGACTACGACAACTATGTTTTCATTGGGGGAACCTATTTTGCCAAGTCGCGCGATATAGACACGTTAATCAGTTATTTGCAGCGAGGAAATAATGTATTTATCTCAGCCGAAGAATTCGATCGAGATTTGACCGAAGCCTTAATTGAAAATGCTGCTTACGATGAGTTTTATGAAGAGCCGTATGAGGAAGAAAATAATGAAAGTGATATTTCGTGGGACGAATACAGCGATTATGAAGAGGACGTGCAAGAAGAAGATCAAGTAGAAGAAATTTACGACTATGAAAATTTTCCGAACGTTTCGATTGAGTACACCAATAAAGTAAAGATCACAACCACTAATCCTTCACTTTCCACTGAATTAAACTATATATATGAATTCGACACCTTGCCATACGGGTGGACTTACTTTAATCAAGATTTCATAAATAGATTTACAGGAAGAAGAATTGAAATTATTGGTGAGCTCGAGTCTCTTCAAAACATAGGTAATGAACAACCTAATCTAATTAAAATTCAAATTGGAAAAGGAGTTGTGTACCTACACTCCACACCGTTGCTCTTTACCAATTTACACCAATTGAAAAATGAAAACCAAGAGATGGCAGCGCGTCTTTTAGGACAATTGGGCGGCGGTAAAACATACTGGGCAGATTTCAACCGAAAACCACACTTCGATGATGTTAATAATGATTACAATGACCCATCAAAGCCCGATGAAAGTGCTCTAGAATTCATTCTTTCAGAGCCAAGTCTGCGCTGGGCATATTATCTTGCACTGCTTGGTTTAGTGCTTTATTTAATCTTTGGGGCAAAGCGAAAGCAAAGAGCTATACCAGTGCTTTCTTCAATGGAAAACACATCGATTGAATATGCAGAAGTAGTTTCACAGCTATTTTTCAAACAACAAAATCATTTGAAATTGATTGATCTAAAAATGGATCTTTTCAAACAACACATCAGAGAGCGATACAGAATTAAAACACCGTCAACAAAGGAAGAATTCGAACCATTTTTTATTCGACTCTCTACCATATCTGGTGTACCAGCAGAGGATATAAAATGGATTTTCAATAAGCACATCACAGTTCAGAAAGAACTAACAGCAGATGCTATTACGATGGTGACTTTCCATAAAAAACTAGAAGAATTTTATTCAAACAGCAGATAATAAAATAGCAATATGAGCGAACAAATTGAAGGAACTCCACAAGAAGTTGAACCGATTATTACTCCTCAAAACGAGTGGGAATTGGGGATTGACCCATCCAAGCGACTTAACGTAAAGCCAATTTTTGAAGCCATTGATGACATCAAGGGAGAAATAGGAAAAGTACTCATTGGTCAAGAACACACCATTGAAATGCTCATGTCTGCATTACTCACTGGAGGCCATGTCTTGCTTGAGGGTGTTCCTGGTATTGCCAAAACATTGACTGCAAAGTTGATGTCAAAAACAATTGACTCCGAATTCAGCCGAATTCAATTTACTCCAGATTTGATGCCCACAGATGTGAGCGGAACATCTGTTTTTAATGTAAAAGAGTCGAGCTTTTATTTTAGAAAAGGACCCATTTTTTCCAACATCATTCTAATTGACGAAATCAACCGCGCCCCAGCAAAAACTCAAGCTTCGTTGATGGAAGTAATGGAGGAAAAACAATTGACTTATGACGGAGTAACCTATCCTATGAGCTATCCATTTTTTGTGATTGCTACCCAAAACCCCATAGAACAAGAAGGTACATATGCACTTCCAGAGGCTCAATTGGATCGATTTGTTTTTCGTTTGAAATTAAAACTTCCAACATTGGAACAGGAGCTTGCCATTTTGGAAAAATTCCATGGTGATTTCGACGCAAAATCAACTGCAACTGTTGAGAAGAAAGTGTCTCCGCAAAAATTAGCAGAGTTTAAAAGCATCATTGAGAAAGTATACATCCGTCCGGAGTTATTGCGCTACATCGCAATGGTGATTGACAATACAAGAAATAATGGTGATCTTCACCTTGGTGCTTCACCGCGTGCTTCATTAGCACTCGTTAAAACAGCTAAGGCCCTCGCTACAATCCGTGGACGTGATTTCGTTACTCCAGATGATATTCGAGCTGTTTCTGTTCCTGTATTAAACCACCGTTTAATCTTGAGTCACGAGCGCGAAATGGAAGGCGCTACGATAGATGAAGTGATTGACAGCATCATCACCAACATTGAAATTCCTAGATAATTGGAAGTAGAAAAGAAAATATCAGCTGTTAGCAGCTTTCGACTCACTTCGCGTTTTTTTTATGCGCTGTTGATCGTCATCGGGATATTCATTCTAGGATTCGCTTTTCCGTGGATGAAGATTGCTGGAATCTTTTCTACCCTAGCCTTATCTACCCTAGTACTGTTTGAAACATTATTCCTATACACAGGCAAACCCGCGATTGTCGCAGTCAGAAATACGGGGAAAGTGTTGTCATTAGGTGATGAAAATAACATTACTATCGAAGTCAGTAACACTAGAAAATCAAGATATTTTATTTCTCTTTATGATGAAATACCTTATCAATTTCAATTGCGAGATTTTGAGATGGTATTGTCCCTCAAGCCTAAAGAAACGCAGCTTTTAAAGTACTCTCTTCGTCCAGTTACGAGAGGTGAATATCATTTTGGATACATCAATATTATTTTCTCCGCTAACTTTCAATTGATATCAAGACGTATACAATGCGCTGAACCTCAAATGGTAAAAGTGGTTCCCAGCATCATTCAGATGAAGAAGTATGAGTTAATTGCCTTGGCACGTATATCAACGATGTCAGGCATTAAAAAGCTTCGTCGCATTGGTCATAGCTATGAATTTGAACAAATCAAAAACTATAGCCAGGGAGATGATATTCGTTCCATCAACTGGAAAGCCACGGCCCGCAAGGACAGTCTTATGGTCAACCAATATCAAGACGAGCGCAGTCAGCAAGTGTATATGATCATTGATAAAAGTAGAAACATGCATATGCCATTCAATGGCTTATCACTGCTTGACTACAGCATCAACACTTCATTGGTCTTATCGAATATTGCTCTATTAAAGCACGACAAGACCGGCTTGATCACCTACAGCCATCGCATCGGCACAACATTACCTGCTGAAAAAAGCACTAATCAATTAAAGAAAATTCTTCACGCGCTTTATGCGGAAAAACCACAGAATCTAGAAGGCAATTACGATCTACTTTATCGAAGTGTAAAAAATGTAATTAAGAGTAGAAGCTTGATTATGCTCTTTCTGAATTTTGAAAGTTCTTACGCAATGGAACGAGCCTTGCCTATTTTACAAAAAATCAATAAGCAGCATTTGCTTGTGGTAATGATCTTTGAGAATACAGAGCTCAAGACATACACCCATCAAAAGGCCGAGTTTGTATCCGATATTTATGCACAAACAATTGCTTTGAAACTCTCAATGGAAAAGAAACAAATCGTCTCAAAGCTCCGAAAATACGGCATCCAAACCATTCTCAGCCGTCCAGAGGATTTGAGCATTAATGTGGTAAACAAGTACCTTGAGTTAAAGGCGAAAGGACTTATTTAAGGGTTATATTTGCGGTCAAAATATATAATTGACCGATGATCAACGAAATTCCCAGTAAATACGACCCAAGTACCTCGGAAGATAAATGGTACAAGTACTGGATGGACAATCAGCTTTTCAAAAGCACACCAGATAGCCGCCCCTCATATACCATCGTGATCCCACCACCCAATGTAACAGGTGTGTTACACATGGGACACATGCTCAACAATACAATTCAAGATTTACTTATTCGTCGCGCAAGAATGCGCGGATTCAATGCACTTTGGGTTCCTGGTACTGACCACGCTTCGATTGCAACTGAAGCAAAAGTGGTTCAGAAACTTCGCGCTGAAGGTGTGAAAAAATCAGACCTCTCTCGTGACGAATTCTTGAAGCATGCTTGGGAATGGACCCACAAGCATGGAGGTATCATTCTCGAACAATTGAAAAAATTGGGAGCTAGCTGCGATTGGGATCGCACGCGCTTTACCATGGATGAAAAATACTATGATAGTGTCATAGATACTTTCATTGACCTATACAAGAAAGGTCGAATTTATCGCGGCGAGCGTATGATCAATTGGGATCCTGCTGCACTTACTGCGCTTAGCGATGAGGAAGTAATCTACAAGGAAATTAACTCCAAACTTTTTCATGTAAGATATCAAATTGCTGGCACAAATGAATATGTGACCATCGCAACAACGCGTCCAGAAACAATACTTGGCGATACTGCTATTTGTGTAAATCCAAAGGACGAACGCTATTTGCATTTACATGGAAAAAAAGCAATTGTTCCTCTTCTCAATCGCGAGATTCCTATCATCGCTGATGAGTATGTAGAAATGGAATTTGGTACTGGTTGTTTGAAAGTGACACCTGCTCACGATATGAATGACTTCATGCTTGGCGAAAAATATAAGCTTGAAGTAATCAACATGATGAATCCTGACGGAACCATCAGTGAGGCGGGCCAACTTTATGTGGGCATGGAACGCTTCGATGTGCGAAAGAAAATCGTTGCAGATCTTGAAGCAGCAGGTCACTTAGTGAAGACAGAAGAACACATGAATAAAGTGGGCTTCTCAGAAAGAACGGATGTTGTAATTGAACCAAGACTTTCATTGCAATGGTTCGTTGATATGAAAGAAATCAGCAAGCCTGCTTTGGACAATGTAATGAATGACAACATTCACTTCTTCCCTCCGAAGTTCAAGAACAGTTACAGAAACTGGATGGAAAACATCAAAGACTGGTGTATTTCTCGTCAGTTATGGTGGGGACACCGCATCCCAGCATGGTACACACCGGATGGTGATTTTGCCGTTGCAAAAACGCATGATGAAGCCTTCGCACAACTCAGCGCTAAGAACGCATCTTTGAAAAAAGAAGATGTGCAGCAAGATCCCGACGTTCTAGATACTTGGTTTTCGTCATGGTTGTGGCCGATCTCTGTATTTGACGGCTTTTATTCAGAAGATGAAATTAAATACTACTACCCAACCGCAGATCTAGTAACGGCTCCAGAAATTATGTTTTTCTGGGTTGCGAGAATGATCATTGCCGGGTACGAATACCGCGGTGAACTACCATTTAAGAATGTTTACTACACCGGAATTGTAAGAGATAAGCAAGGCCGCAAGATGAGCAAATCCCTCGGCAATAGCCCGGACCCTATAGACCTCATTGGCACATACGGTGCGGATGGCGTGCGTGTGGGCATGCTATTGAGTTCGCCAGCAGGAAATGACCTCTTATTTGATGAGTCACTTTGCGAACAAGGAAGAAACTTTGCAAACAAAATTTGGAATGCATTCCGTCTTGTTAAAGGATGGGAAGAAAAAGTAGATGACACACTCGAACAACCCGAGTCTTCAGCCATTGCAGTGAAGTGGATGCAGAATAAGTTCCAACAGACACTTGCAGAAATCAATGATGATTATGAAAAATTTAGAATCAATGAAGCATTGATGACGACTTACAAATTGGTATGGGATGATTTCTGTGCATGGTATCTCGAAATGGTGAAGCCCCCATTTGGAAAGGGTATGGATCGTGCGACATACAATGCGAGTATTGCAATCTTCGAAAATCTATTGCGAGTTCTTCATCCATTTATGCCATTCCTTACAGAAGAAATCTGGCATTTTATCGGTGAAAGAAAATCAGCGGCAGACTCAATTTGTCTTGCACAATGGCCCGATGCAGAAACTTTTGACGCTGCAATTCTCAAAGATTTCAATCAATTCGCTGAAGTAGTTATCGGTCTAAGAAATGTGAGAAAAGAAAACAACATTGCGAATAAAGAAGCTCTTGATTTAAAAGTAAATGCAACTTCTCACTTCTCTAAATCATTCGACGCTACCGTAAAACACTTATGTAATCTTGATTCTTTAGAATACATTCAAGACAAGCCCTCTGGCTGCTTTACATTTATTGTAGATGGTTCAGAGTTCTTTATTCCATTTACAGCAAATGTTGATGTGGAAGCTGAGAAGAAAAAAATCAATGAAGAAATCGATTACACTCGTGGCTTCTTGAAATCAGTAGAAGGAAAATTAAACAACGAAAAATTTGTAAATAATGCTCCAGCCCAAGTTTTGGAACAAGAGCGTAAAAAGCAGTCGGATGCGTTAAATAAAATCAAAATGCTCGAAGACAAATTGAGCAGCTTGAACTAAACCATTCACTCCTTGTTATCACTTTAATAATTAAAATTATGGCAACAATTACATTCAAAGGAAATCCAGTTAATACCGCTGGTCAGCTACCTTCTACAGGTTCTGCGGCACCAGCATTCGAATTGACAAAAACAGACTTAAGCAGCGTATCTCTCGATAGCTTGAAAGGAAAGAAAGTAGTTCTCAATATTTTCCCAAGCATTGATACAGGCATTTGCGCTGCATCAGCTCGCAAGTTCAATGAATTAGCAAGTGGCATGGATAATACTGTTGTATTAAATGTCTCTAAAGATTTACCATTCGCACACACAAGATTTTGCGCAGCAGAAGGTTTGGAAAACGTTCATGGCGCATCACAATTCAAGAATGAAAATTTCTCGAAAGCTTACGGTGTTGACATGACTGATGGTCCACTCGCTGGATTGATGAGTCGTGCAGTAGTAATTTTGGATGAAAACGGTGTTGTAAAATACACTGAGCAAGTCCCAGAAATCGCTCAAGAACCTAATTACGATGCAGCTATTGCGGCATTGTAAGTCAGGAAAGCAATAAAGAAAAAAAGGCTGTCGTTTGACAGCCTTTTTTTTGTGATAGATATTTTAGAAGGCAAGTTTCGCTGAAACGAAAACATTTCTTCCCGCTGCAACAATTCCAGAGCTGTAGGTTCTGTAACGTTGATCTGTAATATTTTCAATTCCTCCTGAAAAACCGAATGTACTATTGGGCTGGTAGTTAATTTTCAAGTTAAGCGTATACCATGAAGGAGAATAGGGATTTCCATCACCATCAACCGCGTAGATGTATGGCTTATCGATTTCTTCTTGAGGTAGTTCACTGAATGATTTTTCGCCATTATACATGCAGTAAAAATCGAATGAAATAGCCTGCTGAAAGAAGATGATATGAGAACTCCCGAATAGCGGCGCAGCATGTCTAGAAGGACTCACAGTTCCATCATCCAACTCTTCTTCTCCTATCTGATAGCTCAATTTCGATGTGAATTGCCACTCATGAGATATCAACCACTGAATTCCACCTTGAACACCGTAAACGGTAGCGTTTGCAGCATTTTGTATAGCATTGATTCTACTCATCTCGCCATCATAAAGCAGGCTGTCTTGACCGTTGAGTGAAAACTCGCGTCTCACCAAGGCATTGTTCAATAATGTGTAGTATGCTGAGACATCAAAGCGCAGTTTGCTATTAAGATTGCGTGCAACGCCAATCTCAATATTCTGAGCCAATTCAGCCTTCAAATCAGGATTTGGAACAATCACTACTCCGTCCCCAGAATCGAAAACTTTTCCTAGATCATCAACATTAGGACTGCGGAATCCCGTTGCTGCGCTTGCGCTAATCGACCATTTATTGTTGGGGCGATAAACGATACCAGCGCTTCCCGTTAGAGCTCCTTGATTAAGGCTTGCAGAAGTATAAGGAAATGGATAAAATGTAGTATCAAATTGTGCATCGAGAGAATATTGATTGTAACGAGCACCTAGCTGTCCAATCCACTTGCGATTAAACTTGTGTCTGTAACTTGCATACAAGCCATAAGATGACCATTCAGACTGCGGATAGCGTGCAGGCCCGACAACAATATTTCCGGTAGAAATATCCTCATCTGTGCCGGTCGAAGCTACATCGTTTAACACCCACTCCGCACCATAAGTTAGTTCGCCCTTACCCATCTTTTTGAATAAATCCAAATTTGCTGAATACGCAGTTACCTCCTCGGTTCGTGTGCGTCTTTCAGTATCATTCCAATCACGATCGATTCTACTCTCTTCAAATTTTTGGTGAGCAAAACGCAATTGGATTTCATCAAAAGCTTTCGTTATTCTTTTGTTTGTAATCGTCAACTGATTCATCATCCAAAGCTGTGGGCCATAGTTCCACTCTGCGCTTCTAGGAGCTCCATTTCGGTAGCGAATCAAGCGATCGTATCGAGAAAAGTTAGATGTCGAAGAATAATGAAATCCATATTTTATATCTGTAAATTCAGATGCTTTGAATCTGATCTTTTGCATCAAATTAACCTGTGAATAAGCCGTTGGTCTTTGGACTAGAGGATTATTATTTGTTTCAACCACATCCAACGTATCACGTCGCGCACCATAGATATTTCGGAGATATTCGTCTGGTCCATTTTTACCCATTCTCAAATCACCAAAATCAGAGCTTGTGATGCTCGTTAGCATTGCCCATCTTTTCCAACCCGAAGAGAATTGTACGTTATAGGTCTTTTCATTATTCGCAGTAGAAAAGCGAACGGAAGCTTGTCCATTAGTATTCCCCGCTCCATTGTTGTAGAGATTGAACTCTGGAGTTAAAGTAGAAAAAGCCATCACTCCACCAATCGCATCAGAGCCATACATTACCGATCCAGGTCCAAAGAATACTTCTGCACCATCTATTGAATATTGATCAAGGCTGATGACATTTTGAATATTACCTCCTCTAAAAATGGCGGTATTCATTCTAACTCCGTCCACAACATACAAAAGACGATTCGTTGAAAATCCTCTGATCATAGGACTTCCACCACCCTGTTGACTTTTCTGTATGTAAACATCACCGCTATTGGCGAGAAGATCTGCAGTAGTTTGAGAGTTTTGATTGACAATGAAATTTTTATCAATGATTGAAACTCTATGTGCAATATTCCCTCTTTTCTCGGGGAATCGCGTTGCAGAAATAACGATTGCATCCAACTCTTCAGGAAGCTTATCGAGGTGCACAACAAATCCCTCTCTTTCCAGGATTGCTCTGAAATAAGAATTAGGTCGATAACCTTTCGCTTCAAAGTTTAGCACATCTGCATCACCAAAAGATTTAAAATCTATAAAGCCTTGTTCATTAGCTTTAATTTCTTTGTGATAAACAGAAGATCCCACCACTCCCAAGATGGGCTGTTTGGTCTCTTTGTCTAGAATGGTAATATTTTGCGCTGTGCCCAAAAGAGATAAGAAAACACAGCACCATAAAAATAAATGTTTTTTCATAGTGGTACTAATTGAATAAATTTTTAATCAGAAAAAATTTATTCAACATGGTGGCTGAAAATGCCGTCTGCCATGCGATGATCGAAGATCGTTTATTTGAGCATTAGAATTGATTTCGACATTTAAAGACACCGCATGACCCACTCTGCTTGGTAATTCACAGATCATTTTCTTTGTAACAGAAAACACATTTGCTTGTTGTTTTTTCTCTTGATAAGGAGAATCATCCTCTGCCATCCAAGTCTTAAGTTCTCTTTTGATTTCCCCTTCCATATCATCCCTTACACACTTTACCAACCACTTTCCATTTTGAAATTCCTTTTGAAAAACATCATAAAAGAATCCATTCAAAACGAATTCATGCGGATCGGGATGTGGAAGCAATTTCCATTCTTGATCTGTGAAATAAAAAACTTCATGCAGATCAGTATTTGATTTTTTTAGAAGTTCAATCTTCATTGCCCATTTCACTTCACGGAGATTTTGCTTGAGCTTCCAGACCATGACGGGTTGAAGAAACATCATCATCACTACGAAATAAATCGCAATGCAACATTTTATATTTCTTCGATTAACCAGCATAAACGACGGCAATTTAGATAAAGATGCCAAACAAGTCTAAATTCCACAATCTGGATGTTTAAAAAAGAAATCATTTACTTCACAATGAGCTAACAGAAAGCTAACTTTGTGATGCCCAAATTTGGGGCATGACTGCAATGAGTAAGCAAAAGACGAAAAAGGAGTATATCAACCGAGAAATTTCTTGGTTATCATTTAACGACCGAGTGCTCCAGGAAGCGCAAGATGTCGAAGTACCACTCATTGAAAGAATGAGATTCCTTGGAATCTTCTCCAATAACCTCGATGAGTTTTTCAAGGTCCGCGTTGCAACATTGCGTCGCGCTGGAACGATTTCCAAAAAAGCACTCGACACGTTAGACTTTGACCCTGAAGAAACGGTTGAAGAAATTCTTGAGGTAGTAAGACTTTCTCAAGAAAAATTTGATAAGGCATTCAAAGTTCTGAAAGCAGAACTCGGCAAGCAAAATATTCTTTTTATTGATGAAAAATCACTTTTACCTAAGCAAAAGATATTTGTTGAAGAGTACTTTGAGTCGAATGTTCGTCCCTATTTGGTGCCTATCATGCTCAATTCAAAAAGCACATTTCCTCCTCTGGACGACAATGCTTTTTACTTAGCAATTGAACTTGGCTATAAAGGTTCCAATTCTCATGGTGCTTATGCGATTATGGAAGTTCCAACGAACCTTCCTCGTTTCGTTGAAATCCCAACTGAAGGCAACAAACATTATGTAATGTTTGTCGATGATATCATCCGCTACAGACTAAGAAAAGTTTTTGGAATTTTTGACTTCGACTCTGCAAAAGCTTACACACTTAAAATTACTCGGGACGCTGAGCTCGACATTGATGACGATCTTTCGAAAGGTGTGGTGGAAAAAATGAGCCGAAGTCTTACGCAACGAAAAAAAGGCCAGTACGTTCGATTGAATTATGACAAAGAAATACCTTCACATTTTCTGGAATTCATTTTGAGAAAACTCAAGCTGAAACAAAAAGAAAATGCAATTGCAGGTGGACGTTATCATAACAAGCGAGACCTGATGGGCTTCCCTGACTTTGGCAGAAAAGACCTGTGCTGGACCAAGCTAGTTCCTGCGAAGCATCCTGTTTTGTCAAAGGAATCAAGCATCATGTCAGCCATAGCAAAGCAAGATATCCTACTGCACTATCCCTATCATAGTTTTACTAATCTGCTCGATTTCTTGCGCGAAGCGGCAATTGATCCGCTTGTTCGTACCATTCGAATTAGTTTGTATCGTGTTGCCAAGAACTCACAAATTGTAAATGCGCTTGTTAATGCTGCGCGTAATGGAAAAAATGTAATCGCAGTAATTGAACTTCAAGCCCGATTTGATGAAGAGAATAATATTGCTGTAACACAACGTCTTCAAGATGCGGGCGCCCGCGTGATCCCTGGTGTTGTAGGTTTGAAAGTGCACTCGAAATTAATTCAAATCAGCAGAAAAGAAGGATTACGCACCAGTCGCTACACGCATATTGGAAGTGGTAATTTCCATGAAAAAACAGCGAACGTTTATTGTGATACCTCACTCTTTACAGTCAATAAAGAAATTGGAAGAGAAGTTCGAAAAATATTTGAATTCTTTGAAAGCAACTACACCCGCCACGTATTCAGACACCTCATCGTATCGCCATTTAATACTCGCAGAAAGTTTATTGATCATATCAACGATGAGATTGATAACGCAGGAAAAAAGAAACCTGCTTTCATCATTCTAAAAATGAATAATCTTGTCGATACAGGGATGATTAAAAAGCTCTATGAAGCTAGTCAGGCAGGTGTAACTATTAAGTTGATCATTCGAGGAATATGTTCTCTAATACCTGGAGTGCCTGGACTTTCAGATAACATTACATGCGTGAGTGTAGTTGGAAGATTTCTAGAACACTCTCGAATCATGGTATTCTGTAATGATAACAAACCTCTCTACTATCTATCGAGTGCGGATTGGATGACTCGAAATATCGACCATAGAATTGAAGTAACCGCACCGATCTATAGTCCCGTTTTAAAAGCAGAGATTCAAGATTATCTGGACATTCAGTTGGATAAAAACGCAAAGGCGCGTATTGTTGATAAATCACTAAAAAACGATTATATCAAGCCTATCAAGGGTTTCAAGGCTTTTGACACGCAAATGGCATTTTACGATAAGCTCAAAAAAATGCAGTAATTACTTTCTTTGGTAACGAATAACTACCACTGTGAAGTTTGCTGCTATAGATATTGGCTCCAATGCCATCCGTTTATTAATTGAAGAAGTGCACGTTGATGCTGGACAGTTTCACATCGAAAAAGTGAGCTTAACTCGCGTGCCTGTTCGCTTGGGAGAAGATGTATTTACCAACGGAAAAATTTCCAAAAACAAAATACAACAACTCATCAAAACCATGAAAGCGTTCTGGTATTTGATGGAGGTACATGACATTCAAATCGTTAGAGCCTGCGCCACTAGTGCTATGCGCGAAGCCAAAAACAGAAGGGCTGTCATAAGAAAAGTAGAAGAAGAGTCTAACATTCAAATAGAACTTCTTTCAGGTGACGAGGAAGCGAACCTTATTTTCTCAAATTATTTTGCTCAAAATCTTAGCGCTAAGGGCAACTATCTTTACATAGATGTGGGCGGCGGAAGTACCGAGCTTACGTTGATCAAAAACAACAAACGAATCAAAGGACAAAGCTTTGAACTCGGCACCGTTCGTATGCTTTCTAATGCCACAGACCCTAAGATGTGGGAAAAGGCTCGTCGCTGGATCCAGAGCTCTCTTGGTGCAAACGAGAGTATTACCGCCATTGGCACCGGGGGTAATATCAATACTATTTTCAAGATTGCTGGAAAAAAGCCATCCCAGAATATCACCGCTGGTGAGATTAAAGAGCAATATGATTCTCTTTCTAAATACACCATCGAGCAGCGCATCACCAAACTCAAAATGAAGCCAGACCGCGCCGACGTGATAATTCCTGCCTGTGAGATCTATCTAAGACTCATGGGATATGCTAAAATTCAACAAATGATTGTTCCGAAGATTGGTTTAGCCGATGGAATTATCCTGGACCTTTTCAGCAAGTGGCAATTGTCTAAAAAAACTTCTAAGTAAATTTCAAAGTTTAGAGAGGGGTTAATTGAGTAGTAATTGTATCTTTATCGTCTCTTAACCAAGATGAAATCAATACTTTCTTTTAGAACATTAGCTCTCCTAATAGTACTTAACCTCTCTGCAAAGTCATGGGGCCAAGTGCTTGGAGAAGTCATATATAATTGGGATTTTGCGAATGGCCTACCAAGCGATTGGACGAACACAGGCACCTCAAGCATTGCGCTTTGGGAGTATCGCGGGCCAAACACAACACCTTCAAATGCCGTTGGCGCTCGAGGAACTTGCGCTTCTGCCGCACTCCCATTAAATTCAAATACTGTCTCCAATGGATTCATGATTTTTGACTCCAATTATTGGGATGATGCTGTTCCTCCATGCGGTGGACTAGGCACTGGAGTGGTACCAGCACCTCACAACGCCTCACTAACTTCTGGTATTCTAAACTTCACTGGATATACAGCAGTCACCATTACCTTTCAACAACAATACAGAATTTTCTCAGCGACTACCAAAGTTCAAGTCTCTTTAGATGGAGGAACTACTTGGGTAGATGGCGGATCCAATGTTGGCCTGAACTCTCCTAACGTTGTATGGGCTTCCTATAATTTGACATCACTCGTTGCAGGTCAAAGCAACGTGCGTATTCGTTTCAACTTCTCAGGCACCTACTACTGGTGGTTGATTGATGACGTAACTATTTACTCTCCAAATGATAATGACCTAATGGTAAATACCATGGGTTACACGGTCAATCCAACTCCTTCAAACATCTATGATCAGCTAGAATACGATCAGTATCCAACTGTTATGATTCCGCCTCTTCGTTTCAGAGCAAAAGGCACTAACATTGGAGGTTTTAGCCAGACTGGAGTTGTAATGAATTCGAAGGTGGTAAACAGTGCCAATACGGTAATCAACAACCAAAACACGACTGCTATTAACATGTCAGCAGGACAAGTAGTGGACTTTGTCTCACCAAGCAATTACACCCCACCTGCCACTATTGATGATTATCGCGTTATCGTTAACTTGAATCAAACACAAGCGGATGAGAACATTTCGAATAATTCTGACACATTAGACTTCTCTATTTCTCAATACACCTTTGCGCGTGATGAAGGTCCGTCTGAAGGGGTCTACACCCCCACTTCGACTTACGCTACGCTACCATACGAAACAGGAAATGTTTTCGAGGGACAGGCAAGTGGAAGAAAATGCACCAGCATCGCTGTAGGGATCGGCGCAGGAACACAAGTTGGAACCACTATCCAGGCGATCGTTTACAATGAATCTTATGACGAAGTAAGAGCTGTTTCTGTTCCTTACACTGTGAATCTTTATGATCTAAATGAGGTCGGTGAAGAGTTTACTGTTGTTCTCGATTTGGTTACTCCGCTTCAAATGTTCAACGATACAGTGTATATCGCAATGGTAAAAAACTTGAATGGCAACGAGCCCCTTAGAGTTGCATACAGCGGTGATTCTCCAGCTTCAACAAGCTTCATTAATTTTTATACCACGGGCTCTCTTTTCTATTTATTGAAAATGCCGTTGGTGCGAATGAATATTTTCCTGAATGCCCAAAACCCAGGTTGTCTTGACCCATTAGCAATGAACTTCGATGCTACTGCGGGCGTTAGCGATGGGTCTTGCAGATATCCTGGTTGCACCATTGAAGGCTCAGACAACTATGATCCCGATGCCAATTGGGATGATGGGACATGTATTACTCAGGGTTGTATGGATCCCTTAGCTCTCAACTATAATCCATTCGCAAACGTCAATGATAATAGCTGCGAATACGGTGGATGTACCAATCCCGATGCAGTCAACTTTGATCCAACTGCAACCGTTGATGACGGAACTTGCATCATTCCTGGATGTACCAATGCGCAAGCAGACAATTACAATCCTGAAGCAACTGAAGATGATGGCTCGTGTTTCTTCCTAGGCTGCACCGATGTAGCTGCGGCGAACTTTGATCCAAATGCTACTTTGGATGATGGTTCGTGTCTCTATGCAGGCTGCACCAATCCGCTAGCGATTAACTACGATCCAGAAGCTGACATCGAGAACGGTACTTGCATCATTGAGGGTTGCACAGATTCTGCAGCATCGAATTTTAATCCTGATGCAAATAGCGACGACGGTTCATGTGAATACCCTGGTTGTACAGATGATACCGCTGCAAACTTCGACCCTGATGCCAATGTAAATGACGGAAGCTGTTTGTATTTCGGATGTATTGATCCTACCGCTGACAACTATGATCCTAATGCTGATATTAATGATGGTTCATGCTTCTACCTCGGTTGCACTGATGAGCTAGCTGATAATTATGATCCAACAGCTACTGTTGATGACGGCTCTTGCCTCTTCTTGGGTTGTACTGATCCTAATGCGGCTAACTTTGATCCAATTGCTATAGATGATGATGGAACTTGCCAATACCCAGGTTGCACCGATCCTTTAGCAATTAACTTCGAAGAGGGTACAAACGTTGATGATGGTAGTTGTGAATATAACAGCGCTGTATTTAGCATTTCCGAAAACACTGGTTGCGTTCCTTTCACTATTGATGTAAATAATCAAACAGTACCTGGCGAGTCAAGCGTTTGTTCCTTCTATCTCAATGGTGAGTTGATTCATTCAGGTTGCGAGGATTTCTCTTATACCATCGTTGATCCAGGGGACTACACAATGGAGTACATGCTTGAGCAAGCTGGAGGATCTGATAGCTTCACTGTTAATGGTATCATCGCCAATGCACTGCCTGTAGCACCAAACATTGCATTTGATGAATTCAATTTCGAATTATTCTGCACCAATTGTACAGAAAACATTTTCGATTGGACATTAGATGGAGTTCCTCAAATCGAGACTTCATCTACCATTGATGTTTGGAATGTTGATAGAACAGACAACGGAACTTATGCTTTGACTACCACCGATGAAATTGGATGTTCGAATACTAGCGCTCCTTTTGCGCTTGTCATCCCGTTCTTCAGTGCTGATGTGATTGAAGCGTGCACACCAGGAGTAGTTTCTATTAATAACTATTCTGACATTCCTGCTGGAGCCTTTTGTACCATTGATCTAGACAATGGTGCACCTCTTCAAATAATAAACAGCGGAATTTCTGAATTTACCTATCCTCAAGCAGGAGTCTACAATGTGACGCTCACCATAACCCTTGGATCTACATCCAATACAACGGTGCAAACGATATCCATATCAGATGGAGTTACTCCTATACTTTCATGGAATTCTGGCCTTGGTTTGGTGATTTGTAGTAATTGCGCGAGCAACGGCACTGCTACTTGGACTATCAATGGTCAACCGCAAGTGGGACCTGGTCCATTCAGTGATGAACTTGGAAGTATCTATCAGGTTGAATTAACTACGTTTGATGGATGCACTGCCTCATCTGCAATTATCATAAATAGCGTCGAAGAATTGATTGACGACTCGTTCGTTTTATTTCCGAATCCTGCAAAAGAAAAAGTGAATGTTACCTCAAGCATGAGCTACGACTCGGTTGAAATCTATGATGCAGTTGGAAAAATTCAGTACAAAAAACAATTGAATGGTGTGCTTAATCATGAGGTCGATATTTCATCATTCAACCAGGGAATCTATGTAATACGAGTAATTTCATCTCAGCAAGCGTTGACCAAAACATTCCAGATCATCCGCTAATGAATTGTTAAAGCCCTTAATAATGCGTTAAATTTCGTAAGACTTGGAATAGTTAAATCACATTTGTAACATGAAATTACAAATTCGCTTTATTCTTTCTTTCCTCCTTTTCTTTGCAATCGGAGCGAATGCGCAACCAGGAAGTTTAGTTGGTGGTCCTCAAATCTCAATAGATAATCCTCTTCATCAATTCGGGTTGATGAAACAGGGTAGTGATATTTCTTGCGTATTTGTCGTAAAAAACACAGGAGATCAGCCTCTAATTATCAGCCAATGCCGTGCGAGTTGCGGATGCACTACACCGAAATGTGATCCTACACCGATCGCACCCGGAGCATCAACAGAAATTAAAGTGAGCTATGACTCTAACCGTCTTGGTCCCTTTTCAAAATCTATTACCATCTTCTGGAATAGTTCTGATGGGAGCACCAACGACATCGTTATCACAGGAGACGTTCAACCCTAACCTTGTTAATTATTGGTTAAACACAGTAATAGTTGAATCATTCTGGCCCTAGTTTTGAGTAAAAGAAATCAAACATCAATTAAATAATCCAATGAAAAAAGTTCTTCTTTCATTATCATTCATCCTTGGCGTAGTTGCTTTCGCTTCTGCACAAGTTCCTGTAGTAAGTGGTCCAGTTATCACAGTAGACAAGGAAGTTCACGATTATGGTACAGTTCCATTCGGTGGAAACGGTACTTGTGAATTTAAAGTAACAAACACTGGTACGGAGCCTTTGATCCTTAGCAAGTGTAAAGGTTCTTGCGGTTGCACAGTTCCTACATGTGAGCCTAATCCAATTTTGCCTGGTGCATCTTCTAACATCACTGTTAAGTATGACACAAAGCGTCCTGGTCCAATCAACAAGTCAGTAACTATTAGCTCTAATGCTACTAACGAACCAACAAAAACAGTTCGTATTAAAGGTACTGTTGAAGCAGATCCAAACGCTCCTGCTGCTGGTGGTGCTCCTGTTAAAGCTCCAACTGGTGCTCCAAACAACAACTAATCAATTAGTTTAGATAAAAAAAAATCCCGACCAATGGTCGGGATTTTTTTTTGCCTTTATCTTAAAGACTTATTCGATTACCAAACGTTGGGTTGTTTTACCACTTGCTGTTTCTACAGCAATTAGATAAACACCTGCGTTCATTTGATCTACATCAATACGAACAGTTGGAGTAGCGATATTTCTTCTTGTAGCAACTACTTTACCAGTGATATCAAATACAGTATATGAAGTAACATTCTGCTTAGCGCTGATAGTTACAATTTCATTTGCTGGATTTGGGTAAACTGAGAATGCAGTCAATTCTTCCTTCTCATTTACGCCAACGAAGCATGGGCCACCTTCAAGGTTGAACACACACATTATACGTGGAAGGATGTAACCTTGAATTGTATCAACATAAGCCATACCTTTTTCTGGAGACATGTCCGGGTTAGAAGACAAGCTAGCCATGTGAGCTGTAATTCCAGGAGCTACTTCATACAATGATGTTGGAGCAGTTGGATTCCACCATTCCCATGGACCTGATTCGTTGGTCAAGAATGGACGTAATGGACGGATAAGCGGGAAAAGACCTTCAGCATCATTGATAGTGATAGTACCACCATTTGAAACTTCAATTGTTTGACCGTATAACGCGCGAGCAGCATCAGTGAATGGATCTCCATCAGGAATACTAGCAAAAACAGCGTTGTTACCTAATTGATTTGCTTTATTGATAAAGAAGTTTGCACCCTGAACCTCTACTACTTCTTCTTGAGTTGTAGGAACGATTACAGTACCTTCATTGAAAGGAGCAAAGTCATCACGAACACAATTGATAGCCATCATTGGAACATCACCAGCTTCTAACCAAGACTCATCAGCAAGTGCACCACCTGCATTGATAGACACTTGGAAATCTGCAGAGATATCCGATGGACGGTACAAGTTCAAGCTATTTGGAAAACCGAAACCAGCGATAGTTCCAACTTGGAGTGTATCGATATACGACACGGTTGGATCGAATGGGTTTGGTAGGAATTTCTCAAGGAATAGTTCTGCTGGTTTGTCAAGTGTAGCAGCTGCTTGAGCCACATATCCACCTGAACCTTGACCATAAACTACCACTTTCTCTGGATCTACACCGTATGGGTTTGTATCAGCTGCACCAGCGCGCACATAGCGAATACCAGCCTTCAAATCGTGGATTGCACGATAAACAGCATTCAACAAAGTACCTCTTCTAACTTGTACTGAAGGAGCAATTGGATTCCATCCCAGACGGTAGTCTAATGAAATCGCCACATAACCGCGCTTCGCCCAACCCTTGCAAAGAGCAACGGCCGTAGAGTCAGTCTTAGTTCCAGTAGTGCTGCCGTTCAACGGAGATGGCAAGAAATTACCAGTGTGAAGATAGATGATCACTGGACGTGAAGTCTCTGTATCCACTTCTGAAGATGGATAATAAACATCCATAGTAATCGCTTTCAATTTCACTGAAGTAGAAGCGTCTGTTGGATCGAAGTATGCAGCAGGATATGTTCCTCCAGCACCTGCAATAGCGCTCAATGTCCCAATATCAGTTACAGTATTTGCACCTGAGAAATTCGAAGTTAAGAAGTCAATATTGTTTGCATAAACAACATTTGATTCAATTGTGATTTCATTCTCTTCAAATACCTCATCGAGATATCGTGTCTGAGAAGATGCTAGCATTGGAATACCTGCTAACAACATCAAAAAACTGTTACGTAGAGTTCTTTTCATGGTTTGGTTGTATTTGTTTTTGAAAATTTATTTTTTGAATTGCGGCTCATACAAGATTGAAAAGTACAACATTCTTCCGACTAATGGTCCACCATAAACCTGAAGGTTATTATTTTTAAATGCACGAGAAGCCTTTTCATCAAAACTACTTAAATCCTTGTCAAAGAATGGACGAATACCTAAAAGATTTGAACCACCCAATTTGAATGTACAATCGATTTTTGGAACCGCTACATTAATCTGCGCGTCAACCATATCGTAGGTAGGAATAGCTCCACTAAACTGAGGAGAGCCCTCAAAAATGAAGTTTTCGATCCACTTATAGTTAACACTATACCCAACATTTTTAATTTTCTTAAACACTACCAAATCCTTGCCGCTGACGCCAAGATTAAATTTATGCTCGGGAGTATTAAAAGCAGGAATGATAGGGTCATCTTTCGATGAGTTGAGCTGGTTCCATGAGTAGTTACCACTCAATGTCATTTTTCTTACAAAGTAATTTAAGCCCAAATTAAAACCTTGGGTAGATACTATCTCACGGGCGTTCACCGCGACACGGTACACTTGAATTCCTCCAACAGGCAATCCACTTGTGGGATCGAACTCAGCTGAAATACCCAAATTATATCCAATGAAATCGGTATAGCGGCTATAGTAGTAACTAATATCACCAAAAACTTTATTGGAAAAAATACCGCGGTATCCCACTTCAATAGTCTTCACACGTTCCGGACGAATACGATCAATGTTGTAGTATTCTAAATCCGAAAGACCTGAACTCAATGATGAATTGTTGCGATAAGCATTGAAAGTGTCCAGTGTAATCAATGAATCCTGTCCTTCTTCAAATCGACCATCGACGTTTCCTAGGAGAATAGCACGACCAACATTGTAATACAAATATTGATCAGCCAAAGTGGGATTTCGCAATGCTGAAGAGAAAGTCAATCTAAAAATATTATTTGGATTTCTATTGTAAACAATCGAAGCCGCCGGCGAAAACAGGAAGTCGAAATTTTGATTTTTGTCGACGCGACCTGTGACATTCATGATCCATTTATTTTCCAAAATCTTCTTCTCAACCCCTACATAAGCGCCTGTTTCGAAATTGGTAATCACCACCCGAGAAGAATCAGTTGCGATGCGATTACCTTCCGAATCTAAGACAAAGTTCCCTAGGTTGTCAACTTGGTAAGTATAGTCAAGGGTATCACTGAAGATGGTACCACGAGAATCTGGACGATACCAGCGAGCATTACCACCTACTGTGATTGTCGCAAACACAGGAGTAAACTTGTACTCTCCATGCACGTGATAAAGCTTTGATTTATCATAGAAAAGCGAACCGCCATCTGTGAACTTTTTATTGGTGATTTCTTCAAGCTTGGACTCATATCTAGAAGTGCCTGGTTCATAGAAGGGATCTATTCCAATGGTCGAAGTGCTATTCACAACAGCAACGGCATTTTCATAAAGGCCATTGAAAAAATCGTAATCATCGAGATACCAATCAGCGAGAAGATCTTGGAATAATCCCAGCTGTTCATTTCCAGTCAGGCCAGAACCCTGCACCTGTGCGATGATCTCATCGTATCTAGGTTGGTCTTTTACTAAATCTGGATAATCTAGAATGTTTCGCCATACTGAAGCAAGTCGAGTATTCCAGTCTGCTGTAGAGCCAGACGCCTCAGCCATTCGGATTCCTGTGGTAACAATATCGTAGGTCTTTCCTGCATCTTCGGCAGTTGAGTATGCACGAACAAACCACTTGTTATCTTTTTTCAGTTCGACTTTATTTTGCCAAAAACGAATATCCTTTAGACGATAACGATTGTCCCCTTGATATACTGTTGATCCAGTACTAAAATTAAATTGGTAGTTTAAGGTAAGATCTGACTTGAGTTTGTAATATGCCCCCAAGCTCGTTTTGGTATTTTTCAAACGATAATCCGTCAGGTCACTTTCGCGATAACCATTTCTGTAAAACGTTCCAAGACCGGTATATTCAAAAGGCGAATCAGAAAAATCGTTATTAGATGCAACTGGCTCATCACCGTAAATATTTACAGCATCAAATCCGAAGGGGTTATTGACGCCATCTGGAGAGTCTGAAATAGCCGAGTAATCTTTCGCTTCCCAGTCGTTAGCAGTGACGTGGAATAAGTTGATTTTATATGCAAATTTATCTTCACCTGCTTTGTTCTTGATCACATGTGCCCAGCGAATTTGCGGTTCAAATAAGTTACGTTCTCCTACTCTTAATTGTGCCGAAAATCCATTGAATATAAATGGATTTTTTGTCTCCATATTGATGACACCATTGAATGCACCTGGTCCGAAAAATGCGCTGCTGGCCCCTTGCACAATGTCTACACTTTTCACATCCAGATCTGGCGCTCCAAGAAAATTACCAAGAGAGAAATTTAATCCTGGCGATTGGTTGTCCACTCCATCAATAAGTTGAAGTGTTCTAACAGGAGAAGTGGAATTAAAACCACGAGTATTAATTACTCTGAAACCCAAGCTAGCCGTGGTCAAATCCACACCCTTAAGTGTTCCAAGAGCTTCATAAAAGTTTCCAGAGGGAGCTTGTTTGATGGCCAGAAGATCAAGTGTTTCAACAGTAAGCGGCGCTTGCTTTTGCTTTTCAGTTACGCGAATGTCTGAAATCACAATTTCAGGCATGATGGTACTAGCCTCTTCCAATTTAATCTCAATCCTCTGTGATGCACTTGTCACTTGTAATTCCTGTTCAGCAAAGCCAACCATGCGAATCAAAATGGTCACTGGGAGTGCATTCACTTTGAGATTAAATTCTCCATCAAAATCTGTTGTTGTGCCATTTGCGGTGCCTTTCTCTCCAACTGAAGCGCCGAATAAAGGCTCACCCGTGCTAGAATCTTGAATACGACCCTTGATATTCTGAGCAAAAGTAGATAATGAAATACAACAAAAAAGAGTGCAAAAAAATGCTAGAATTCGTGGCATCATATGCTTGGTCAAGGTTATGCGGTTGGTGCTAAATTAGTAAGATTTTTGGCTATTTGCTAGGTTAGCATAAAAAAAGCACAATCCCATTTCCTGCTGATTGTGCTTTTTAATTTTATATAAAAAAATATCCTAGTAAATCGCTGGATATTTTGTTGGGTTTGCTTCTGACATCATCGCATAAGCTGCATCAAAAATATCTTCAATACTTGGCTTACTAAAATAATCTCCATCTGTACCATAAGCTGGCAAATGTGCCTTTGATGTTAGTGTATTTGGCTCACTATCCAACCACTTGAACGCCCCTTGTTTATTGATGATTTGATCCAACAAATATGCAGACGCACCTCCTGGAACATCTTCATCTACGATCAATAAACGATTTGTTTTTTGAACACTCTTGACACAGATTCCGGTGTTATCAAATGGCAATAATGTTCTTGCATCCACCAATTCAACGTCAATTCCTTGATCTGCTAATTGCTGAACTGCAATAGCGCAAAGGTTGAAAGTTGAACCGTAACTCACTATTGTCAAATCACTTCCTTCTTTTACTACTTCAGCCTCTCCAATTGGAATAGTGTAATCACCTAGGTTGTCAGGCATTCTTTCTTTGCTTCTATATCCATTGAGACATTCTACAACGATGGCTGGCTCGTCTGCTTGAAGTAAAGTATTATACATCCCTGCGGCTTGCCACATGTTTCGAGGCACACAGACATGCATTCCTCTTACACTATGAATGATGCTACCCATTGGGCTTCCAGAGTGCCAGATTCCTTCTAGGCGGTGACCACGTGTACTTATAATCAATGGTGATTTTTGACCACCCTTTGTTCTGTAGTGAACACTTGCCAAATCGTCTCGCATGATTTGCAAAGCGTAAAAAATATAATCGAGATATTGAATCTCTGCTACTGGACGGAGTCCACGCATTGCCATGCCTATGCCTTGTCCTATAATCGTTGCTTCACGAATACCACTATCAGAAACTCGAAGGTCTCCATACTTTTCTTGAAGTCCTTCACACGTTTGATTCACGCCTCCAATCTTTCCAACGTCTTCACCAAAGATCAAAACCTCTGGCATTTGAGACATTTTTTTATCCCAAAAATCACGAAGTATAATTCGACCGTCCACCATCTCACTCGAAGCGCTAAACTCTGGCGCAACCTGTGAAATGTTCTGAACAGCCCATTTTGACTCACTGTATAAGTGAGAGCTATATCGCGACTGACATTTCAGTTCAATTTCTTTCAACCAATTAATCAATGAAGACTTTGCAGGGCTCTGTTCCAATTTTGTGAGACGCAAAGCCTTTTTACAAATCGAAACCAGATCTTTTCGAATAGGCTCAATTGCTTTACTCAACTCAGCAGTGAGTGCAGACATTTCAGTGCTTTTTGAAGTTGAATTACTCAATGCTTCAAGCAATGAAAGCCCCTGTTTTACATCCACATCGATGTCCGCTCTAAAAGCCGCCCATGCAGCTTTTTGCTCGGCACGAACTTGTTGCTTTGATTCCTCTCGAATTTGGTCTAGCTCTTTATCAGAAGCCGCACCATCCATCATGATGAATTTTTTGAACTGCACTAAGCAATCATATTCTTCATACCAAGCAAGCAATGCTTTATCCTTATAGCGCTCATGGCTACCAGAAGTACTGTGCCCTTGAGGTTGTGTCAACTCTTCTACGTGAACCAATGTTGGAATATGGTGTTCGCGCGTAAAAGCAACTGCTTTTTCATAAGTCATCAATAGCTCAGGGTAATTCCAACCCTTTGCTTTGAATATTTTCATTCCGTTAGTTGTAGTTGATTTTTCAAATCCACTCAGCGCTTCGGAAATACTTTCTTTTACTGTTTGATATTTTTTAGGAACAGAAATTCCCCAACCGTTATCCCATACACTCATACACATTGGGACACTCAATACAGCTGCTGCATTCATTGTTTCCCAAAACAATCCTTCAGAAGTACTTGAGTCACCGATGGTACCAAAAGCAACTTCATTTCCCTTATTGGAAAACTGTGTCATACTAGCCAAACCTGGCAGCTGACGGTACATTTTTGAAGCTTGTGCAAGTCCAAGAAGTCGCGGCATTTGCCCTGCAGTAGGACTGATATCACCAGACGAATTTTTCAACTCGGTATGATTTCTCCACGATCCATCTTGATTTAAAAAACGAGTGCCATAGTGACCTCCCATTTGTCTTCCACCAGTTGCGGGTTCATGCTCCACATCTGTGTGCGCATAAAGTGCTGCAAAATATTGTTGCACGGTCAACTCGCCAATCGCCATCATGAATGTTTGGTCACGATAGTATCCCGATCTCCAATCACCATTTTTGAATTGCTTCGCCATGGCTAATTGCGCAAGTTCTTTTCCGTCTCCGAAGATTCCAAATTTAGCCTTACCAGTGAGTACCTCTTTTCTACCGAGAAGAGATGCTTCACGACTTATGCAGGCGAGTCGGTAATCATCCAACATACGTTGACGAAGTTTCTCTTCTGTCATAATGTGGTCTGGTGTTTCGAATGCTTTTGACATGATACAAAGATAAGGAGCGGAACGACTTTTATATACATTCAAAAAAAAACTACAACTCGCTAGAAATGAGCGTAGAATATTCGCTGGAAATCAAGGCTGCAACTTTTGCATTGTTATAAACCAATTGAAGATTTGCATTCAAACTTCTTCCATCAGTAATTTCTTTTATTCTAGCTAGAAGAAATGGGGTTAGATTTTTACCTCCAATTCCATTTTTTTCTGCTTCCAAAACCGCTGAAAGTATAGCGGGCTCTACTTCTGAGTTATGAATCTCGAATTCCGATGGAATTGGATTTGAAATAAGTGCACCTCCTGCAAGACCCATTTTCCATTTTGCTTGTAAAAAAGCTGCAACATCTTTTGGAGAATGCATATCAAGTTCCAATTCAATACCACTGCTTCGAGAGTAGAATGCACCAAAGTATTTGCTTTGAAAACCTATCACTGGAACTCCCATTGTTTCCAAGTATTCCAAAGTCTTAGGAATATCCAGAATTGCTTTCGCTCCAGCACTTACAACAGCGACAGAAGTTCTTCCCAGCTCTTGCAGATCAGCACTGATATCACCAGTAATTTCAGATCCTCTGTGAACTCCTCCGATTCCACCTGTTGCAAAAAACTTAATTCCCGCCATTTCTGCTCCGATCATTGTCGCAGCAACTGTAGTTGCGCCAACTACTTTGTGAGAAATAGCATATGGCATATCGCGACGAGAGAGTTTCATCACGTTTTGAGAAGTAGCCAGCTCATGCAATTGATCAGCATTCAAACCAACACATACCTTTCCTCCAATGCATGCAATGGTGGCAGGAACAGCTCCATTTTC
Source organism: Flavobacteriales bacterium (assembly GCA_027491215.1). GTDB lineage: Bacteria > Bacteroidota > Bacteroidia > Flavobacteriales_D > Sanyastnellaceae > JAIXWP01. The sequence continues at coordinate 33,825 of JAIXWP010000138.1, forward strand.
TCTTACTATCTCTTCAACTTTTTTTGCCATTTCAATGTTCTCGGGAAAAGGCATTCCATGAGCAATAATCGTTGACTCAAGGGCTACAACAGCCTTGCCTGATGCAATTGCATCAGCAACCTCAGGCTGTATTTGAAGGAATTTTTGCATTGTGCAAATTAATATAAAACCTTGACTTAGGTTAAGGATAAAAATCACAAAGTCAAGGTATGTTTGCAGTACCGTATGCGTCTACTATATTCTTATTTAAAACTAGCCAAGCGCCCAATGATTCTAGCATTGGTGCTGGCAGCCGTCAACCAATGTTTTTCACTTGTGGAGCCAATGATTACTGGAAAAATGTTCCAGCAATTAGCAATTGATCACGATCAGTATGCAGGCAGAACAAAAGACTTCGTGAATGACCTTCTGTTTTTTCTTTTAATGAGCATGGGCGCTGCGATGATATCAAGAATTGCGAAAAATTTTCAAGACTATTTTACCAATGTTGTCATTCAACGAACGGGTGCTAAAATGTATTCCGATGGCATTCAGCACTCCCTTGATTTGCCTTATGAAGTCTTCGAAGACCAGCGTAGCGGAGAAACATTGGGAAAGCTTCAAAAAGTTAGAATAGACAGTGAAAAATTCATCACCGTTTTCATCGGTATTCTTTTCCAAAGCATCGTGGGTCTATTGTTTGTTTTAAATTATGCAGTCTCTATTCATTGGGCTATTGGCCCACTTTTCTTAATTACTGCTCCTTTACTAGCATTTGTAAGCAGTTTACTGAGCAAAAGAATCAAGATTATTTCCAAGAAAATCTTAGGAGAAACAACCGCCTTGGCGGGTGCTACGACAGAGTCTTTGAGAAATATTGAATTAGTAAAAAGCTTAGGGCTCACGCAACAAGAAGTGAATCGATTAAACAACACAACCACCAAGATTCTAGGCCTTGAGTTGAAGAAAGTAAAATACATCCGCTCATTAAGTTTCATTCAAGGGACCACTGTAAATTTCATTCGTACGTGCCTCATTGCTTTCCTTTATTGGTTGGTGTTTCAAGAACAAATCGAACCAGGTCAGTTATGGACATTGACCATATATTCTTTCTTTGTTTTCGGGCCACTTCAAGAAATGGGGAATGTAATTACGGCCTATCGTGAAGCGGAAGCCTCATTGAACAATTTCAATGAGTTGATGAATACTCCTAAAGAGTACAAGCCAACTTCGCCTCAAGGAATTTCAGAATTGAATTCATTCACTTTTGACAACGTTACATTTGGACACCGCACTGCACAATCGCCCGCTCTTGACAAAATATCTTTTAATGTAAAAAAAGGAGAAACAGTAGCATTCGTGGGCCCTTCAGGAAGTGGCAAGACAACATTGGTCAAACTATTGGTTGGGTTGTATCAACCTCAAAATGGTCGAATACTATATAACAGCATAGACGGAAAAGATTTAGATATCTATAGTTTGCGGAAACAAATTGGATTTGTCACACAGGATACGCAGCTTTTTGCCGGTACTATTAAAGAGAATCTTCTTTTTGTAAAACCAGATGCGACAGATGCTCAGATTATGGAAGCTCTGAATAAAGCGAGTTGCTCCAAACTTTTAGCCAGAGCCGAAAAAGGAATAGAAACCATGATTGGAGAAGGTGGGATAAAAATATCTGGTGGTGAAAAGCAACGTTTGAGTATCGCTAGAGCCTTACTAAGAGAGCCTAAGCTACTTGTTTTAGATGAAGCTACGTCTGCATTGGATTCATTAACAGAAGAAGAAATTAATGAAACAGTGAAACTTATTAATAGCAATCGCGATATAATAACCATCCTGATTGCTCACCGACTCTCAACGATCATGCACGCTGATAAAATTTATGTGCTCGAACGAGGAGAAATGGCAGAAGCGGGTACACACCAAGAACTCCTCGCGGAGAAGGGTTTGTACTATGCAATGTGGCGCCAACAAATTGGCGAAAGAAAGCGGTGATCGAGGGAACAAATTACGTTCTTGAAACTATGAATCGCTTTTCTATCCTACTCGGTCTTTTTGCATTGAGCTCAACTACCATTGCTCAAGACATGTCTATGATTTCTTATCATGATAACGCACTCAAATGGCAGAATTATAAAACTTCTTCGAAGCCAAGTGGCTACCAAAAAGCATTTACATATTGTGGCATCACATATTCTGTAAAATCAGATGCTACGGGCATTAATGTAGAATTCAATGCCTACGTCGACGCAAATGAAAGTTGGGTTTTGAAAGGCGCTGCGACAAGTCAACTCCTTCGTCATGAGCAAGGACTATTTGATATTACAGAGTTGTATGCACGAAAAATGAAAAAAGCTACTCATCAATATATCAAGCAGCAAGGAGCGAATCTCAATTATGAGTCTTTGTTATTAGCTGTGAGAGAAATCTATAAAGAGCTAAATAATGAATTGTTCGCTGAGCAACAGCAATACAATGTTCAGACTGTAAATGGCGGGAGTATTCAAGCTCAAATAGATTGGGAGAACAAGATCAAGGCTGAGCTGAATAAACTGTCTGATTTCGCCTCTAAATAATCTGTCGAAAAGTTAGATTGATTCTTCCACCAAGAGGCTTGGTGGATTTGTCTATGGCGTGCTGCCAATTGTCTTGAAAATTCTTCATCAACAACAACGATCCATTTGTCAATTTAAGTTGCAATTTCTGTTTCGTCGATTTGTGTCGAAACTTAAACACTCGTTCGGCTCCTAAGGATAATGATGCAATCATCGTTTGATTCATTTCTGGCTCATCATCACTGTGCCACCCCATGCTATCTCGTTCGTTTCTGTAGTAATTCAACAATACAGCATTGAATGAAAATCCAGCAACTTGCTCAACTTGATTCTTTATCTCTTGTAAAAAAAAAGGCATTGGTCTTTCTGGCCATTCAATGCTTGAATATTTGTACGCAGGCCCAAACCATGCAGTGAGTCTGGGCTCATCATACCATTTACCGTAAACACGTATTTTATTCTGCTGCCATTCTACTTGAGTGGAAAGCTCATGAAAAGCATTTTCTTTTTGAATGATAAAATCGGGGAAGTATAGCAACTCCTCTGCTTCTGATTTATAGAGAGAAATCATTTTACAGGTTGCTCATCGCTGGCAGGAGTAGTCCCTTCGGTTGAGGGCTCCACCGTTGTTGTTTCTGCTGGAGGGGTAAAAATCTTGCGCTGTGGAATATTAGGCGCCTTTTGTTGATGCGGATGTTCTTCATCAAGATTGATTTCCATTTGGTCCATCTTAATGTTTGCCTCGCGCTTAATTTCATTCGCGCTAGACATGATTTCATTTTGGACATCGCGTGCAGCATTTCTAAATTGATACACAGCTTTACCCAATGTTTGCGCTAATGCAGGAACTCCCTTTGCTCCGAAGAACATGAGATAAACAAAAAGGATGATAATGATTTCGCCTGCTGACATAGAATACAAAATTAGTACAATTTGAGAGCTCTTAGGGCGTAGAATTTCGTTAAATAAAAAAGGCTGCTCGAGAGCAGCCTTTTCTAAATATTATTTTGCAATTATGCATTCGCTGTTTTAGCAGCTTCAGCTCTTGCAGCTTCTTCTTTTTTACCAAAGAATTTTCTCATATCGATAACGATCGGTGTTGCAATGAACAACGTTGAGTAAACCCCTGAGATTACACCTATAATCATTGCAAAGCAGAAACCTTGGATATCATCACTACCAAAGATGAACATCACGATCAGTGTAAGCAATACTGTCATCGAAGTATTGATTGAACGACCAAGTGTACTGTTCAATGCATTATTGATAGTCACCTCGATATTTTCATTCTTGTTGTTTCTCAAGTATTCACGAATACGGTCGAAGATAACCACGGTATCATTGATAGAGTAACCGATGATTGTCAAGATCGCACCAATGAAGTTTTGATTCACTTCTAAGCTGAATGGCAAAATACCATTGAATAGTGTGAATGCTGCAATTACAACAAGCGCATCGTGGAACAACGCAACGGAAGCTCCAATCGCAAAATCCCATTTTCTGAATCGGATGAAGATATAGATACCTACTAACAATAGTGCTATTAAACCTGCCCATATCGCTTCTTTACGGAAATCGTCGCTCATGGTTGGATCTACCTTGTAAGACGAGTCCATATTAAATTCAGAACCGACTGTAGTCAAAGCTTCTTTCACTTTAGCAGTCACTAGCTCATCTGCATTCACATCTGTGCTTTCGATAAGGTAGTTAGTAGTCACTTTAAATTCACGACCTGTAGTACCTACGCTTTGTACAAGAACCGAAGCTTTGGTACCATTTTCATTTACCAATGTTTTCTCCAATGAACCTCTCAGTTGATCGACGTCTACATTTTGTGCAAACTCAACTTTGTAAGAAGTACCACCGATGAAGTCAACACCTAGATTGAATCCACGAGCAGTCCAAGAAACGATACCAGCAGCGATAATCACTGTGCTGATGATGTAGTAAAGCTTACGCTTTCCAACGAAATCATAATTTACTTTAGTGAACCAGTTCTTAGTGATATTGCTAGAGAAAGAAATTGACTTCTTGCTATCTAAACGACGGTACAAGATCAAACGAGAAATGATGATCGCTGTAAACAACGTTGTGAAAATACCGATGATCAAAGTAGTTGCGAAGCCTTTAATCGGTCCAGAACCAACTACAAGAAGAACAATACCTGTGATCAAAGTGGTAGCGTTACCATCGATAATCGCGCTGATTGCTTTCAAGAAACCATCTTTCATCGCAGCGTTGATGTTCGAGCCTTGTCTCAATTCTTCCTTCACACGTTCGTAGATCAATACGTTAGCATCTACTGCCATACCCATTGTCAATACGATACCGGCGATACCAGGTAGAGTTAGTGCACCATTCAATGAAACAAGTGCACCAATCAAGAAGAACAAGTTTGCAATCAAAGCAACGTTTGCAGCCCATCCAGCCCATGCATAGTAGAATACCATGTAGATCAAGATTACCACGAACGCGAAGATGAACGACCAGATACCAGCTTGGATGTTTTTCTCACCTAAAGATGGACCTACTGTCACTTCATCGATAATTTTTGCAGGAGCAGGAAGTGAACCAGCCTTCAATAGACCAGCCAAATCTTTTGCTTCTTGGATAGACTTATCACGATCTTCAGCAGAACCGAAAGTGATGATAGAGCTACCATTTGGAATTTCACTATTTACAGAAGGTGCAGAGTAAACCAAGTTGTCCATCACGATTGCGATTGGACGATTACGATCAGCCGCATTTTTCTTGGTCATCTCTCTCCAAATAGGAGTACCTTTTTCACTATCCATTTTCATTTCCACTGTCACTTCTCCAGACATTGGATCGAAGTCTTGACGTGCGTCAACGATTGATTTACCATCCAATTCCGCTTTACCTCTCAAAGAAGCATCACGAATAGCATAGAGCGTTGCAATGTTCTTTTCAACCTTAGCACCCCATAGAAGTCGGCAATCAGCTGGAATAACAGCCTTAGCTTCGTTCATTCCAAGAAGTCTGTTGATTGAGGCAGTATCAGATGCAGCTGAAATACCAACCATTGCAGATCCCATAGGAACACTTGGGTTCAATAATGCAAATAGAGGGTTCTTCTTTCTTGCTTCTGCTTGAGTAAGCAATGAGTCAGGCTTTACAGTGTTATCTGCAAATGATGAACGAATCGAATCTTGTTGAGCAGTATTGAGTGTAGTATCTTGAAGAGCCACAGCCATCAAAGAATCTTTCTCAACGCGAAGAGAATCTGTGCTGAAGAACTGCGGTGCTAGTTTTTTACCTAGAGCTTCATTAGCTTGGCTCAATGCGCCGATAACCTCAGTATTAAAATAAGTATCCCAGAACTCAAGGTTCGCTGTGCTCTTTAGGTTTTTGCGTACACGCTCACGATCATCAACACCAGGAAGTTCCACAAGGATACGACCGCTGAATGATTGCTTTTGTACGTTTGGCTGCGTTACACCGAATTGGTCGATACGCTTACGAATAATATTCTCAGTGTTGCTAATTGCATCTTCTGCTTCTTTGCGAAGAATCTTGATGACATCCGCATCTGAAGTCTTAGCAGGGAACTTCTCTTGGTTTTCAAGATTGTTGAAGATTCTCCAAAGCTCTACTCCGCTGTTTTGATTTTTCCAAGCCTTTTCGAACAAAGTCAAATAATCATCGCTAGATGATTTCTGAGCTTCACGAGCTTCTTCGATCGCTTTTAGGAAAGCTGGGTTCTGATTGTAGTCGCTGATTGCAAGAATCATATCTGGAATAGATACTTCTAGCGTGACAGACATACCTCCGCGTAGGTCGAGACCTAATGCAAGTTGGTTTGATTTTAGGTAGCTGTAAGAATGTCCTACAAGAGGGTAAGCTTTCGCTTCAGAGCTATCACGCAACATCTTTCTTTCAAGAGCAAGAATAGCTGAGTCAGCTGATGCCCCTTGAAGTTCTGTTGAAGCAATTGAGTCAACTGCTAGTTGGTGAATTTTTTTCTCAAAGCTAGATGCTACCAATCCGAAGGATAGTTGGTAAGCTACTGCGAGTGTCAATAAGATGACAAAAATCCAGGTAAACGATTTATTCTGCATGGATCAATTAATTTGGAAAGGTTTCCTTTTCAGGGGCGCAAATATAAGAATATCAGGCCTTTTGTGGAAATCAGTCTTAAAAGCGATTTAGTAAGTTTATTTTCAATTGGTTAATTCAACAAAAAACGCCCTCCCGAGTAATAGGACGGCGCTTTTTTCAATGTCTAACCTTTAAAATTCTTTTACAATGAATCAATCAATGTAGCCATTTGCCTTAGCACGCTTAAGTGCCTCAACAAGACCAATTTTATTGATTGTTTTCATTCCTTTAGGAGTCACTCTCAACTCAACCCAACGGTTTTCAGTCTCGTGCCAAAAGCGCTTGAATTGCAAGTTTGGATAAAACTTACGACGAGTTTTAATATTTGAGTGAGAAACGTGGTTTCCTGTGATTGTTTTCTTTCCTGTGATTTCGCAAATACGTGCCATATCTTTAAAGTTTTAACCCTTTAAATTGGGGGTGCAAATAAACAACTAATTTTCCAACATTCAATGGTTTATTACTAAAAATTCTTTTCTTATCAGATTTAATGCGGCATTCGAGGCCATTAAAATGTTCCTTTCTCTACTTTTTCCGAGTTTTAAGACCATCGAAACCACTTTTTCTGGGCCTGCCACTGCTATCCATATCGTGCCCACTTTGATTCCACTTTCATCATCGTCTGGCCCCGCAACCCCAGTGCTCGAAATCGCATAGGTTGTATTCAACTTCGCTCTTACTCCTTTGGCCATAGCCTCAGCCATTTCGGCGCTGTAGACGCCATACTTATCTAAAAGATCTTTAGTAATTCCTAGTTCTCCTTGTTTCACATCAATGTGATATGAAACTACTGCCCCCATAAAATAATTGCTGCTACCGGGCACGGAAGTCAGTAGATGTGATATCATCCCACCAGTGCAGCTTTCAGCTGCACTCAACGTTGCACTTTGAGATTTCAATAAATCTCCAACTACACTAGCTAATGAGGCTTTTCCATAACCATAAATATGCTGACCAATCAATTGATGAAGCTCTTTTTCCTTGATAGCAATTCTTTGCTGAAGCACTTCCTCAGAAGCACCACCATACGCAGATAAGCGCAACTTTACAGCTCCTGGCGAAGGCAAATAAGCCAACTTGATTTGATCATTTTCTAGACTGGTTTCCCAATCTTTAATCGTGTCTGCTAAAAAGCTCTCTCCCACTCCTGTAGTCAAAATAGTGCGATGAACAATTGCTGGTCTTTTAAAAAAGCTTTGAATGCGAGGTAAGACTTCTTCTTCCATCAGCCACTCCATCTCATAAGGGACACCCGGCATAGAAACAAAGACAATTCCATCTCGATCAAACCACATTCCGTTAGCTGTCCCACGCAAATTGTGAAGCACTGTACATGATGCTGGAACCAAAGCCTGCTGCTCGTTCACCTCCAACATTGGAAGTCCTCGTGAAGTGAAAAATGACGTAACTCTATCTAATGTCACCTGATCCAATACCAATTCGGTATTGAAGTACTGACACAATGTTTTTTTAGTAATATCATCTTTAGTAGGACCAAGGCCTCCTGTTATCAGAATGACTTGACTTCTACTCGATGCCTCATTCAGAATTTGGATAATATCGTCGGCATCATCTGCGATGGAAGTTACACGATGAACTCTAATGCCAATGGCATTGAGCTGTTCGCCCATCCATGTGGCATTTGTATTGACAGTTTGGCCAATGAGAATTTCATCGCCAATGCTGATAATTTCTGCTTGCATGCAAGTTTATTTAGCCCAACGAGCAATCACAGTTTCGTTGCCCGCCGTTACATCTCCAATCTTCGAAACAACCTCTGTTCCTAATGGAAAGTATAAATCGACACGACTTCCGAATTTAATGAATCCAAACTGCTCATTTCTATTCACCTTTTGATCTGGCTTTACGTAGTAAATAATTCTACGAGCCACTGCTCCCGCCACTTGACGAAGTAAGACATCTTGCCCTGGCTCTCGCTCAATGACAACAGTAGAACGTTCGTTCTCAGTGCTGCTCTTTGGATGCCAAGCAACCAAGAAAAGGCCGGGGTGGTATTTTACATATTTTACAGTTCCTTCACAAGGCACCCAGTTCGCATGAACATTGATAGGCGACATGAAAATGGAAACTTGAATTCTTTTTCCCTGAAAAAATTCAGGTTCTTCTACTTCTTCAATAACTACTACTTTACCATCACATGGAGCTACTAGTTCATCTGGATGCGCTGTGTTATTTCTCTTTGGTAATCTAAAAAACTGAGCAACGAGAAAAAACAAGATGAAAGAAACCGCATAGAATGCGTAATGGATCCACTTGATATCTGTTAGAAACGCAAGCGCTACATTCAAAGCCACAAGCGTAAGAATAGTACCCGTTAGGATTTTAAATCCTTCTTTGTGAATGGTCATGAGTGGTTAAAAAATTTTAGATAGAAAATGACGACAGGAAGAGCGAGAAACAGACCGTCAAAACGATCCAACACACCACCATGTCCAGGTATGATTGTTCCAGAATCTTTGACTCCGTAACTTCTTTTTAAATGTGACTCGAATAGGTCGCCAAGATTAGCGAACACAGCTATGATCGCTGATACAATCATCCATTGCTCTGTATCAAGGGCCGTGAAATATTTTGACAATACCCATCCACCTGCAACTGCGAATGCAACGCCACCGAATAAGCCTTCCCAGGTTTTATTGGGTGATACCTTTTCGTACAACTTATTTCTCCCAAGAAGTCTTCCCGTGAAATAAGCCGCAGTATCATTTCCCCATAAAATAACAAAAAAACCTAGTGGTATTTCCCACTCAAACTCATCATGAATAAAAGCGAGGGTGTTTATCATAGCGAAAGGAACAACGACATAGATCAGGCCCATAATGGTCACGGAAACGTGATCTACTGCGCGTTTATCGAGATGCACCAGTTCGCCTATGTAAAGCAGAATAAAAACGGGAGCTAAAAGCCAAAAAGACCTACTATCGAGTAGGTCCATGGCTTGAAACATTATCATGATATATAATGCGATTCCGAGTGCGTATCCGAAGACAACACGTGGTTTTTCATTCGAGTCTTTGCTGACCATTTGGTAGAACTCCACCAAGCCGACAATTGCAAAGAAGAAAAACACTGCACCCAGCGCATATGGTCCGAGCAATGCGGAGCTGATTACCAGTGTGGTAAATATAATTCCTGCTATTGCTCTTATGGTTAAATTACTCAAAACGAAAGCTGTTTGGGATGCGAATTTACGACCTCGTTACGAAAACTTGATCAATAAATTACACTACTGGTTCTGGGTTGGTGTTTCTTTCCCCCCAAGGACGCTCGCCCAAAACTTCTACCAAGTCATCTTTGAAGATTACTTCGCGCTCCAGAAGTTTCTTTGCAAGACCATCGAGTTTCTCTTTGTTCTTCATCAAAATATCCTTCGCCTTTTCATAAGCAAGTTCAATGATCTTGCTTACTTCTTCATCGATTACTCGTGCTGTTTCTTCACTGTATGGTTTCGTAAACTGATTTTCACCTCTGCTATCATAATAGCTTCTGTTACCAATCTTTTTATTTAGACCATAAACACTTACCATCGCATATGCCTGCTTTGTTACTTTTTCAAGATCACTAAGCGCTCCGGTAGAGATTTTTCCAAAAGCAACTTCTTCTGCTGCTCGGCCTCCAAGGGCTGCCACCATTTCATCGAAAATTTGCTCAGTGGTGGTAATCTGTCTTTCTTCAGGAAGATACCACGCGGCACCGAGAGATCTACCTCTCGGAACGATAGTTACTTTAACTAGTGGAGAAGCGTGTTCTAACAACCAACTCACAATAGCGTGACCACTTTCATGATAGGCTATAGTTGCTTTCTCTCCTGGTGTAATGATCTTATTTTTCTTCTCAAGACCACCGATGATTCTATCAACAGCGTCCAAGAAATCTTCTTTACCAACAGTGGAGCGGTTTTTACGAGCTGCAATCAATGCTGCTTCGTTACAAATATTTGCAATATCAGCTCCGCTAAACCCAGGAGTTTGTTTCGCTAAGAATTCTACATCAACTGAATCATCGCGTTTTACATTTTTCAAGTGAACTTGGAAAATTTCCACACGTTCGTTGAGGTCAGGCATATCAACATAGATCTGACGGTCGAAACGTCCAGCTCTAAGTAATGCGCCATCGAGGATATCCGCACGGTTTGTTGCCGCAAGAATGATGATACCTGAGTTGGTACCAAATCCGTCCATTTCAGTAAGCAATTGGTTGAGGGTGTTTTCACGCTCATCATTGCTGCCAAAGTTGACACTCTTACTTCTTGCTCTACCGATAGCATCGATTTCATCGATGAAGATGATCGCTGGAGCTTTTTCTTTTGCTTGACGGAACAAGTCACGAACGCGGCTTGCACCAACACCAACAAACATTTCAACGAAGTCAGATCCACTTAGGGAGAAGAAAGGAACTTGTGCTTCTCCAGCCACAGCCTTTGCAAGCATCGTTTTACCAGTACCTGGAGGACCTACAAGCAATGCACCTTTTGGAATCTTTGCTCCAAGCTCAGTATATTTTTTTGGATGTTTCAAGAAATCTACAATCTCTTGAACTTCTTGTTTCGCTCCTTCAAGACCTGCCACATCATTAAATGTGATCTGTGTGCCCTTACCCTTTTCGAAAAGTTGAGCCTTTGATTTACCAATATTGAAAATCTGTCCACCTGGACCACCACCCCCGCCTACACGGCGCATGATGAACACCCAAGCAACGATCATTATACCAATCGCAATAATCCAATATAGTAGTGATTGAGCAGCTTCATTTGGTGGAAGATACTCGACGCGGAATTTCTTCGCCTCTCCAAGCGCATTGATTTCCTTTACAAAATCTTCTCCTGGAGGAATGTTGAAATATAAATCGCTGCTCTTGCTGAAGCCTTGGTAGCCTTCTGCAGGAATCTCATTCATTTGACGTAAAGTATCTCTACCAGCATCATTCAAAAAAATGACAGCCTTTACACCATCGTATTGTAATTTCTCAATGAAACCGCGATCTGCGATTTGCTTGAACTTTGAATAATCCGTGGGCTTTCCATCGCTTCCGCTATTGAATAGCAACATTGCAATCAATACGGTAGCTATCAATGCATAGACCCAATAAAAATTCATTCCCTTCTTAGGTTCTTTTGAACCAGGACCAGGCATGCCTGGCTTTCTCTTCGGTTGCTCTTCACTCATATTTTTTTCTAAAATCTTTTTTATGCGCTTTCTTCTACACGACTGAACAAGGCATCAGCCCAGAGTTCTTCAATTGCGTAGTAATTTCTTGTAGTTTCATTGAAAATGTGCACTACGATATCAAAATAATCCATCAAAATCCATTGGGCATTCTGAACACCTTCGACATGTGCAGGCTTATAACCAAGTTTCTCTTGAGTAGTTCGCTCCACCGAGCGAGAAATTGCTTCCACTTGAGTGGAGCTGGTACCATGACAAATTACAAAGTAATCTGCCATTGCGTGGTGAACATTTTTAAGATTCATTACGACTATATCTTTGGCCTTGACCTCTAGCATGCCCTCGATAATTTCGTCCAATAATATCTCTGTGGTTTCTTTAACTATTTTCTTTGCCATGAATTTTTTTTCGTGATCAATGCAAAAGTACGCCACTTATGCCCGATTTACTAACTTGCCCCCAATTCAAATTGATCACAGGTCTATATGCATTTTCGCGACCGCGCCATTATTCGCTTGGAAACCGTGGACTCCACGAACAACTATGCTGCCAACCTCCTTCGTCTGTCAAGTCCGCCTGACGGCACTGTCATAACGGCACAAGAGCAAACACATGGAAAAGGGCAGCGCGGTTCTTCTTGGGTAGCTCTCAAAGGAGATAACCTCCTAACTTCCATGATTGTTTACCCGAATTTTTTAAATGCATCAAACAGTTTTGGACTTTCTCAAATTGCTGCCATTGCTGTCAAAGAAACAATTGAGTCGCTTTGCGAAAAAGACGTTTACATCAAATGGCCGAATGATATTATAGTAAACAATAAAAAAATAGCAGGAATTCTAATTGAATATAATTGGGCCGATACAAAAATTCAAAGTGCCATTATCGGCTGTGGAATCAATATTAATCAACGTCAATTTGAATTGATATCTGCACAATCACTGAGAATGATTACTGGACGTCACTTGCCCACTGAATCTGTACTCGATGTATTGATCGACCGGTTCGATCGACTTTATAATTCTTTGAAACAAGGCAAACGTGATGAAATAAGGAAAACTTATCTCCAACATTTATATAAGTTTCAAGAAAAAGCAGCTTATCATTTCCAAAATGAAATCATTCATGCGGTCATTTCTGATGTCGCTGACAATGGAATGCTAATCCTAATCAAGGAAAATGGCGAAGAAATCAGGGCAGATATCAAAGAGATTAGCCTTATTTTCTAAAATAATTCAAAAAATCTTTCTTTATTATGCATGCATAACGAATTATTTCCTTTATTCGTGGAAATAATTGCTGTTGACCGTGAAACAAGAAGAAACAATAGACTTCCATATTCGTTGGGCATGGGCGAAAATATCAAAAGCATATAATGCTGAAGCAGCTAAGTCTGAAGGCAGCATGGCTATTGGTTATGTGCTTTTAAATATAGAAAAAGAAGGAACCCCCTCCACGAAGCTAGGACCCAAGATGGGAATGGAACCCACTTCCCTTACTCGACTTTTAAAGTCGATGGAAGAAATGGATCTCATTTCTCGTCAACCAGACAAGCAGGACAAAAGAGTAGTTAGAGTTCACCTCACCAATAAGGGCAAAGCCATGCGTGAGGTTTCGAAAGATGTAGTGATTCGCTTCAATGAATTTATTAGAACTAATATTTCTCCAAAAAAATTAGAAGTATTCATTGAGGTCATGCAAGAAATAAATGCTTTACTAGAAAATAATATGGTGTTTGACACCGCAATAGAAAATAAACAATGAAAAGGAACATCCGCAAGATTGCCGTCATTGGTTCAGGAGTAATGGGCTCCCGAATCGCTTGTCACTACGCCAATATTGGAGTGCAAGTACTTCTATTAGACATAGCACCGAACCAACTCACAGAGTTGGAGGCTGCGAAAGGACTGACTTTGGAGAGCAAAGTTGTTCGCAACAGAATTGTGAACGATGCTCTGCAAGCAGCACTTACATCCAACCCCTCACCGATTTACCAAAAGAAATTTGCTTCAAGAATTTCTACCGGCAATCTCACTGATGACATTGCTAAAATTAAAGATGTAGACTGGATTATTGAAGTGGTAACAGAGCGTCTTGATATCAAACAAAAAGTTTTTGAATCTATTGAAGCGCACTGTAAACCTGGAACTATCGTTACGACAAACACTTCAGGTATTCCGATCAAACTCTTGATTCAAAACAGAAGTGAAGATTTTGTAAAAAACTTCTGCGGAACACACTTTTTCAATCCACCCCGCTACTTGAAATTATTGGAGATAATTCCTAGCGAAAAAACAGATCAGGAGCTCATAGCGTTCCTAGAAGATTACGGGCAACGATATCTTGGAAAAACTGTTGTTCGATGTAAAGACACTCCTGCATTCATCGCCAATAGAATTGGTGTGTATAGCATACAGGCCTTATTCCATATCGTAGAAGAAATGGGACTTCGCGTTGAAGAAGTAGATAAGCTGACCGGCCCTGTACTTGGCCGCCCGAAGAGCGCAACTTTCCGCACTTGCGATGTTGTTGGACTAGATACTCTTGTTCATGTTGCAAATGGTGTCCGTGAAAACTGTCCTGAAGATGAAGCCAAGGCAGCGTTTGAAATACCTGATTTCATTTCGAAAATGGTAGCCGAAAATAGACTTGGCGACAAAACCAAAGGTGGTTTCTACAAGAAGACAAAAGATGAAAAAGGTAAAACAGAAATTCTTTCTCTTAACCTAACTACTGGTGAATATGAGCCTCAACAAAAAGCAAAATTTGCAACTCTTGAGGCCACAAAAATGATCGATGATCTGGGCCAGCGTATACCAGTTCTATACAACGGAAAAGATAAAGCAGGTGAATTCTATAAAAAGAGCTTCCTAAATCTATTCGCGTATGTTTCTCATCGCATTCCAGAAATCAGCGATGAGCTCTATCGCATAGATGACGCTATGAAAGCCGGCTTTGGCTGGGCAATGGGACCTTTTGAATACTGGGAAAAAATTGGCGTATCAAAAGTTCTTAGCGATGCGAAAGCGATGGATATTCAAATCGCTCCATGGGTAGAAGAGATGATTTCTAAAGGCCATCAAAGCTTCTACAATTTGGCCGATGGTAAAAAATACTTCTACGATATTGCTTCGAAATCGTCGCAATTGGTGCCAAGCAACGAACGAATGATCGTTCTGTCACATCTTCCTGATAACAGTATTGTTTGGCAAAATAAAAATGTAACAGTTCGTCACATTGGTGATAGCATACTCGCTTGTTCGTGGAAAACAAAAATGAATACCATCGGTAGCGAGGTTATTCAAGGACTTCACAAAGCAATGGACATTGCCGAAGCTTCTTACAAAGGGCTGGTATTGTTCAATGATGATGAACACTTCAGCGCTGGTGCAAATGTAGGACTCATCTTTATGCTCGCTGCCGAGCAAGAATATGAAGAGCTCGATCTTGCTGTTCGTGCATTCCAAAATACAACCATGCGACTTCGCACTTGCAGCGTTCCTGTAATCGCTGCGCCGCACTCTCTCGCACTTGGCGGAGGTTGCGAAATTTCAATGCACTGCGATAAAGTTGTAGCACATGCTGAACTCTACATGGGGCTCGTTGAATTCGGCGTTGGAATTATTCCTGGTGGAGGCGGCACTAAAGAGTTTGCATTGCGATGCGGTGATGAAATCAAAGAAGGCGATATAAGAATTAATACATTCAGAAAACGATTCTTGACGGTGGGTCAAGCAAAAGTTTCTACCTCTGCGCATGAAGCCTTTGAACTCGGTTACCTCCGCGAAGGAATAGATGAAGTTGTTGTAAGTCGTGAACTTCAACTTGCGAGAGCGAAAGAAGCTGCGCTAGAGTTGTATAATAAAGGATACGTTGCTCCTACTCCACGCAAAGACATTTACATTCTAGGTCAAGAAGGTCTTGGTATTGTCTATGTCGGTGCAAATAGCATGTTCAGTGGAAACTATATCAGCGAGCATGATCAAGTAATCTCTGAAAAATTGGGCTTCGCACTTGCCGGTGGTGATCTCTCACAACCACAACAAGTAAGCGAGCAATATCTCCTCGACCTAGAAAGAAAAGCATTCCTTGAATTGTGTACTAAAAAGAAAACACTCGAGCGCATGCAAAGTCTGTTGACTACAGGTAAAATTTTAAGAAACTAAAAAAACGCACGAGCATGAATGCATATATCATTGGAGGCTATAGAACAGCCGTTGGAAAAGCACCTCGCGGTTTTTACAAATTTGTAAGACCCGACGAACTCGGTGCGAAAGTGATCAAAAAACTAGTGAGCGATTTTCCTCAACTAGATCAAAATAAAATTGACGACATCATCGTAGGAAATGCGACGCCAGAAGCCGAACAAGGACTTAATGTTGGCCGCATGATTTCTTTGATGGGACTAGACACAGTCAAGGTTCCAGGAATGACAGTGAACAGATATTGTTCATCTGGACTTGAAACAATTGCTATTGCTGCAGCAAAAATTCACGCAGGATTAAGCGACTGCATCATAGCTGGTGGAGTTGAAACAATGAGCCCAATTCCATTCGGTGGTTGGAGAATTGTTCCTCATCATCAACTAGCAAAAAGTAATCCTGACTGGTACTGGAACATGGGACTAACAGCGGAAGCTGTTGCGAAAGAATTTTCAGTATCTCGTGAAGATCAAGATGAATTCTCGCTTAAGTCACATCAAAAAGCAGTAAGCGCAATTGAGTCAGGTAAATTCAAAAATGAAATTGTTCCGATTGAGGTAACAGAAATATTTCTTGATGCTAATGAAAAAAGACAAGAAAGAAAATACGTTGTTGATACAGATGAAGGTCCAAGAAAAGACTCGACAAAAGAAGCTCTTGCAAAACTAAAACCAGTATTTGATGCTAGAGGAAGTGTTACTGCTGGTAATAGCAGCCAAACCTCTGACGGCGCGGCATTCGTAATGATTGTTTCAGAAAAAATGCTGAAAGAACTGAATGTAAAGCCGCTTGCAAAACTTTTGAGCTATCACGTATCAGGCCTTGAGCCTCGCATTATGGGTGTAGGTCCTATTTATGCGATTCCCGAAGCTGTAAAAAAAGCAGGACTTCAACTTTCAGACATTGATCTTTTTGAATTGAATGAAGCGTTTGCTTCACAAAGTTTAGCGGTGATCCGTGAACTCGGACTTGATCCATCAAAGATAAATGTGAATGGAGGTGCAATCGCTCTTGGTCACCCACTAGGTTGCACAGGAGCAAAACTCACCGTTCAGTTAATGAATGAAATGAGAAGACAAAACAAAAAATACGGCGTAGTTACAATGTGCGTAGGTACAGGTCAAGGCGCTGCTGGAGTATTCGAACTATTGTGAACCAATTATAAAAATTGAAGACCATGTCAGAAACAAAATTAAAAGCAATAACGGGCGGTGAATTCTTGATTCGTCCGACACAAGCATCAGACATTTTCATTCCAGAAGAATGGACAGAAGAGCAGGTGATGATGAAAAAAATGTGTGAAGATTTCGTCAATCAAGATATCGTTCCTCGCCTCGAAGCGATCGATCATCAAGAGGAAGGATTGATGGAAAGCATCATGGATAAGGCAGGAGAACTTGGACTTCTCGGAGTATCTGTACCGGAAGATCTAGGTGGTATGGGAATGGATTTCAAAACATCTATGCTATGCACCGAAGCCTTGGGTCAAGGTCACAGTTTCTCAGTAGCCTATGGCGCGCACACAGGAATTGGCACTCTTCCTATCCTTTATTATGGAAATGAAGAGCAAAAGAAAAAGTACATTCCTAAGCTCGCTACAGGCGAATGGAAGGGTTGTTACTGCTTAACTGAACCAGGAAGTGGTTCGGATGCTAATAGTGGTAAAACACGCGCTGTATTAAGCGAAGACGGCAAGCACTACATAATCAACGGACAAAAAATGTGGATCACCAACGGTGGCTTCGCTCACGTGCTCACAGTATTCGCGAAAATTGATAATGATGAAAATCTTTCTGCATTCATTCTAACCAGAGATATGGATGGAATCACATACAATGCTGAAGAAAAGAAGATGGGTATCAAAGGAAGCAGCACTCGCCAAATCTTCTTTAACAACGTAAAAGTTCCAGTTGAAAACCTACTTAGCGATAGAGGTAACGGATTTAAGATCGCAGTAAACATCTTGAACATTGGTCGAATCAAACTTGCAGGTGGTGTTCTTGGAGGAGCAAAAGGAGTCGTAACAGACAGCATCAAATACGCGAACGAGCGCGAGCAATTTGGTAGACCAATTTCTAAATACGGAGCGATTCGTCATAAACTAGCTGAACAAACCATTCGTTGCTATGCAGTCGAGAGCGCCCTTTATCGAGCGACTCAAAATATTGACGACGCTATCAATGCACTTATTGCAGGCGGAATGGATAAAGGACAAGCAGTACTCAAAGGCATCGCGTCGTTTGCTCCAGAATGTGCTATCCTAAAAGTATTCGGATCTGAAGCATTAGATTACTGCGTAGATGAAGGTGTTCAGATTTTTGGTGGTATGGGCTATAGCGCTGAAACCCGCATGGAGAAAAGCTATCGCGACTCTCGTATCAATCGTATCTTCGAAGGAACAAACGAAATTAATCGTCTCCTTACAGTAGATATGATATTGAAAAAAGCCATGAAAGGTGAGCTAGATTTAATGGGCCCAGCAATGTCAGTTGCAAATGAATTGATGTCTATCCCTGACTTTGGCGATGCACCAAGTAATGTGTTCGAGCAATCTCATGAGATCATCCAACGCTTTAAAAAAGCTCTTCTTCTTGTAGCAGGCGCAGCAGTGCAAAAACTTGCAATGCAGCTTCAGAAAGAGCAAGAAGTACTGATGGGAATTGCAGACATTGCCATTCAAGTTTACGCTGCAGAGAGCACGCTGCTTCGCACCGAAAAACTAGCTTCCATCAAAGGCGAAGAGGCGATCCAAGCACAAATTGAAATGATGCGTTGCTTCATCTATTCTGCAGGTGAGAAGATTCACTCAGCCGGAAAAGAAACACTCATTTCATTCGCGGAAGGTGATGAACTAAAAATGATGTTGATGGGATTGAGAAGATTCTCTAAAGTAGAACCTTTCAACATTAAAGAATCACGCCGAGTAATTTCTGCTAAGATGATTGAAGCAAATGAATATTGCTTCTAAAAGATATTGATCAATAAAAAATAAGGCTCGAAAATTTCGAGCCTTATTTTTTTGAATTTACTCCTATACTGAAAAGAGCAAAATCATATTTTACAGGATCTTTAGCGTCCATCTTTCGGAGCACCGACATCAATTCCTCTAGGGCCGTCCAATCATTTTGCTTTCTGGTTAAAAGCTTTAACTCTCTCGCTACATTGCCCGTATGCACATCTAGTGGCATAGCAAGCACGGAAGGATTCAATTTTGTCCAAAGTCCAAAATCTACCTGCTTCTCGTTCGACCTTACCATCCATCGCAAGAACATATTCAAACGCTTTGAAGAAGAACCAGATATTGGATTAGAAACATGCTTTGCGCTGCGCTCAGGATATTTAATATTAAAAAAATGAGCTCTAAAACTCATGATGGCGGTGCGAATATCCTGACCATCATAGTGGCTAGTGAAAGCATTTTCTAAAGACTCTGAATGCTTGTAGATATGCTGTAATGCGCTACAAAAAAATTTACAATCTTCGGCGTTGAACGTTCTATGAACCACGCCATCCAATACTTTCAAATCCTTTTTTGAATGATTAAGAATGAACTCAAATGGCTTTTCGTCCATACGTTCCATTATTCCATTTGCACTTTTGATAATCGATTTTCGATTTCCCCAAGCCAAAGAAGCAGCAAAGAATGCGGCTATTTCAACATCTTGTTTTAGTGAGAATCGATGAGGGATGGAAATAGGATCTTCTGTAATAAACTGCGGATGCTCATATCGCTCCGCCTCTTCATCCAAGAAGTATTTTAATTCGAGTAATTCCTTTTTCATTTTGCCTCACCCATGAGTGCAAATTGTAAAATGTTCGCCCCCATTTTTAACGCCTTCGTTCTTGCTTCTTCTGAATCACGGTGTACTTCGGGATCTTCCCATCCATCGCCCAAATCGCATTCTACATCATAAAAACAAACAAGTCTTCCCTCGTAGACCAAGCCCAGACCTTGGGGCGCCTTTCCATCATGTTCGTGCACCTTTGGAAGTCCCGTAGGGAAATCATAAGTCTGATGATAGATTGGATGACCAAATGGTAATTCTATGAAATCAATTTCTGGAAAAACCTTTTTCATTTCCTTTCGCACAAACTTGTCCATGCCATAGTTGTCAGATATGTGCAAGAAACCACCACCCAACAAATACGCGCGAAGATTACTAGCATCACTTGGAGAAAACACCACATTGCCGTGACCAGTCATGTGAATGAATGGATAGTTATTAATCTCAGGAGAACTCACATCAACATAAGGGACGGTCTCATCAATATTCATGTTCAATTGACGATTCACCCACTTTACAAGGTTAGGAACACTCGTAGGGTTAGAATAATAATCTCCGCCTCCTTTGTATTTCATCACAGCTATTTGGTATGACGGAGCCATGAATGACACGCTCGCCAACCAAATCAACATTATCATACCTAGAATACTCCACTTCTTCATAATCCTATTCTTTTATCACTTCTTTTCAAATTGTCTGCAGCCATAAAGATAATAATCATCGCTGGCCTCATAATATTTCATATTGATACACTTCTGCAAATAGTAACAAACGGAATCAGCCCCACTGTAAGGGATTCCTCGATGTACTTTCGACATGAGATAATAAACCTTTGGTGACTTTGAATGCTCTTTCAAAAGCTTCAAAGCCTCTGGATATATTATATCAACAGAATTATATTT
Source organism: Flavobacteriales bacterium (assembly GCA_027491215.1). Taxonomy (GTDB): domain Bacteria; phylum Bacteroidota; class Bacteroidia; order Flavobacteriales_D; family Sanyastnellaceae; genus JAIXWP01. The sequence goes on from JAIXWP010000138.1 coordinate 54,553, forward strand.
CATCATCAATTCAAGTCGTGCAGCCTTTGCCTCATATCTGCTAGGATCCATTGCTATAGCCTCTTCTAGCAATCGCATCTTTTCATCATAAGTGTCACGCACGCACATCGGAACCATCGCGAGTACATCGTAATTTTTCACACCAAGTGTATATGCTCTTACATAAACTTCACACTCTGACTCTTTATCCCTCAATCGTTGGTAAACCAACCCAAGTCGCAAATATGGGTGGGCATTCATCTTATCTCTTTCAATAAAATCATTGTAGAAATTGCGAGCATCCATCCATTTGTTCATCGCTTCAAGACACTTCCCTTTTCCTTCCCAGGCAGGAGTGTATGCGCTATCTGCGCGAAGGGCAGCCTCAAATCTCTCCATTGCATCGGCCGCATTATTTTCTGAGAGAAGTTTATTCCCCATATCGCAATACTCTTGCGCACTTGGCCAACAGCCAGTTATTGTAAAAAGCACAAAAAGCCCTAGGATATAAGCTCCAATTCTTTTCATAGCGCAGCGATCATAGAAATTTCAACTCTTGCATTCTTTGGCAAAACAGAAACCTGTACCGTTTCACGTGCAGGAAAATCAGCTGTGAAGTACTTAGCATATTCTTCATTTACTGCAGCAAAATCATTCATATCCTTCAGGAAAATAGAAGTCTTCAAAACATTTGAAAAGGACATTCCTGCTTCGAGCAGCACAGCTTCGATATTCTTCATCACTTGCTTTGTTTCAGTCGTAGCGTCAGAAGGATGATATTCTCCATTGGTTGGGTCAATTGCTATTTGCCCACTCATAAACAAAGTTCCGTTGTGTAATACTGCTTGGCTGTATGGTCCAATTGGAGCAGGAGCAGATTTTGTTTCAATAATTCTTTTCATATGTTTTAGAAAAAATAGTCTGTTTTACCGATTCACACCAATTGGTGATCATTTGCATGCCACAAGGCGTGAGTACACTTTCTGGATGAAATTGTACTGCGCTGATGGGGCGGCTTTTATGTCTTATCGCCATCACAACACCATCGTCATTGATAGCAGTCACTTCTAAGTCATCTCCAATAATATCAGCAGCCCAACTGTGATAATGGCCAACTTGAAAAGGTGAAGATATATTCTTGAATAAGGTATCATCCTCGATAACAATACGTGCTCTTGTTGATTGTCCGTGTAGCACTTGATCCAAGTTTTTCAAGCTCCCCCCGAATGTTTCAACAATTGCTTGAAGTCCCAAACAAACTCCAAGTACAGGAGTGTCTTCAGAAAGTTGCTGAAGTAATTGCGGCATAATTCCCGCATCTTTCGGAAGACCTGGCCCAGGTGAAAGAATAATTGCATCAAATAATAACGCAGAGTCTATAGAAATTTCATCGTTTCTATAAACCTCCACCTCTACCTCATTTGCTTCTAGGTAGTGAAACAGGTTGAAGGTAAAACTATCATAATTATCTAGGAGCAGGACTCTCACAACAAATCGGAATCAGAATGGTTTATATTTGTCTAAAGTAACAAAGATGCTTCTCAAAAAAATTCTGTATTATCTAAATCCTGCTAATCTTTTCAAAAAAGAAAAAGTGGATGTGAACTTGCGTTTCATGCATGGAATCAACAAGATTTCAATTTTGTTGTTTCTAATTTGCATAGTAGTTATGGTCGTTCGCGCTGCGACTCGTTAATTACTTCCATCGAACCGAACGCACCATGTGATTGATGTCTTCACGTATGAATGACAGCACTGGTGCTATAGAATCAGGATTAGGTTTCACGTTGAAATACAAGCTACCTCTGAAAAAGTGATTCGTGCTATCGGTTACAAAAAACTGTACCTGTGAAGCTGCTTCCCCTTCAATATCGTAGATGATTCCGTCAAGTCTGTTTTGCTGATCTTCAATCATTGTCCTTTTTAATGCAGAAGCCTTCACTTCGTGCTTCACAGCAAAGCCATAAGCATCCTTCACGAGATCATCGATGTTATTGTTTACATTGAAATAGGTACAATAAATCGTTGCTTTAAATCGAGGATATTGGATATTGAACCAACAACTGTCTTGTCCGATACGATCTTTAAAAACCTCTACTTTTGAGTAATTCGGTATATCTAATGCGATAGGACAGTCCGCTTGATAACTCGTGTAAGCGTGCTCGGGCATTTCGATTCTAAAGTATCCTAAAGGCTTAGGCACAGCACTATCTCTGCAAGAGACCAATGCTCCAATGAGCAAAGCAATTAACCAAACGTTGATTTTATTCATTCTTTACTGATTCCGGAAGCGTAATTTTTATTCTTTTTATTTTTCGTTTGTCAGCTGCTTCAATCGTAAAAGTGAAGCCTTCAAATTCGATAACATCTCCTTTTTCAAGAAGTCTTGCAGCTTGCTCAATGACAAAACCTGCAAGAGTAGTGCTATCACCTTTAGCCTCGTCGAAGAGTGTATCATCAATTTGCAAAACTTTATAGACGTCTACCAATGAGGTCTTCCCTTCGAAAACATACTGACGGTCGTCGAGTTTCGAGTAGTGCAATTCTTCATCATCGAATTCATCGCTGATATTACCCACAATTTCCTCAAGAATATCTTCAAGAGTAATCAGTCCGCTTGTGCCACCATATTCATCGACCACAATTGCCAAGTGTACTTTATCTTGCTGAAATTGTTGAAGCAAATCATCAATTTTCTTGTTTTCTGGAACGAAGAAAGGTTGTCGAATAAGTGTTTGCCACTCAAATTCTACTTCATCGATGTGCGGCAGCAAATCTTTTATAAAGAGAAAACCTGCAATCTCATCTGGTGAATTCTTGAATACGGGCAGTCGGCTATATCCCTTTTCCATTACCGTTTCCATCACATCTGTAAAGGAATCCTCTTCCCAAAGCGATGCAATGTCTGTGCGTGGCGTCATAATCTCCCCTACTTCCTTTTCACCAAAAGTGACGATACCCTCAAGAATTTTATTTTCTTCCTTTGACAGGTTATCATCTTGTGTCAACTCTAATGCATGACCTAGATCATCCACTGTAATATTTGGAGTCGCTCTGCTGTTCAATCTTCCTTCAAGCACATTACTTGTCTTCATAAGAATGAAGGTTAATGGCGAGAAGAATTGCTGGATATACTTCAAAGGAATAGCCATAAACTTCGCATTGCGAAGATTATTTCCAGTAGCATAAACTTTGGGAATAACTTCCCCGAAAAGAACAAGGATAAATGTAATGGCAACAACATCTATCAAAGTCTTCACCCATCCAGGATAGTTTTGAGAAGGAAACCATTCGCTTGCTAGCTGCGTAGCTAAGAGCACGATCGCGATATTGATTGCATTGTTCGCAATAAGGATCGTAGCCAACAACTTTTTTGGGCCGGTCTCTTTATCTGGTTTTTCTAGAAGCTCTATGATTGTTTGGCTGGAGCGATCCTTAGATTCTTTCAGTTCAGCGCGCTGCGCTGGAGTGATAGAAAAAAGTGCCACCTCACTTCCACTGATTAGCGCACTGCATAATAACAGCAACAGCACAAGCACCAAAGGGCCTGCGCTGCTGACAACACTTAAGAGATATACGTCTAGTAAAACACAACTTATAACTTCCAAAATAGGTAGTATTAGTTAAACAAAAACTTAGAATGGAAGATCATCATCCATTGTTGGTTCATTCACGCCAGCCGGAGCCATCGGCGCCGATTGCATAGCTGGTGCACCAGTTGAAGTACCTGTTCCGTTCTGTCCACGAGGAGTCAAAATGGTCAACTCTTCTACATCCACTTCCGTGATGTACTTCTTCTCTCCATTTACTTCCCACGAACGATTACGAAGACGTCCTTCGAGATACACGCTCATGCCCTTCTTGATATAATCTTGAACGACCTTCGCCAAACCCGCTCTGCGCACAGTAATGTTATGCCAGTCCGTGTTCTCCTTCGTCTCACCTGTGTTCTTGTCTTTCCAACGTTCAGTAGTTGCTATTCTGAAAGTAGCAATCATACCTCCGTTCTCAAATGATTTAATTTCTGGATCCGCACCTAAGTTCCCGATGAGGATTACTTTATTTACGCTTGCCATTGTTTAGGTATTAAAAGTTAATTGTTTTGTTGAACACTGCAAATATACGGCGGTGACTAGGGGCATCAACCGAATATACGGATTTCAACTTATTCATACCAATCGATTTCTTTTAAATAGTTTTCAATCAAGCGAGGAATGCCCTTTTCAGCCAATTCACTTTTTGTCAACCATTTTTCACCATTCTGAATATTATGCGGTTTATGCAGAACATTTATTCTGAAAAAGCGCGCTTTTATCTTTCGATGAGACAAAATGTGAGTCACTTCTTCGGAAACCTCAGAAAGTAGCGTGTCTTTCCAGTCTCGCATTTGCAACAATTGACGCGCCGCATGTTCTGTTTCGATAGGGGTTTCAGAAACTATCGAAGGAAAATCAAACAGGCCTTCCCAAATTCCTTCACCTTTTCTTTGCTTCATGAGGATGCTATCTTCATTTATGAAAACTGCATATGCAATGTGCATGGGCTTAACCACTGTCTTTTTTTCTTTCCATGGTAAATCAGCCACCATTTCGTTCGCGAGAGCAAAGCAACCCTTCGCAAGCGGACAATTGGTGCAGTCAGGAGAAACAGGAGTGCATTGAAGAGCTCCAAACTCCATGATCGCCTGATTATGAGTAGCAGGATCCTTTTGATTCAGATGCTCCTTTGAAAGCTTTACTAATTGTGCCTTTCCTTCTTTTGAGTCGATAGCGTCGGTAACTCCGAAAAAGCGCGATAGCACACGCATCACATTTCCATCAATGACTGCCTGCGCTTCATCAAAAGCAAAGGATGATATTGCCGCGGCAGTGTACTCCCCAACACCTTTTAGCTTAAGTATTTCGTTGAAATTATTAGGAAACTCGCCACCAAACTCCTGCATCACTTGATTAGCGGCATAGTGCAGGTTTCTAGCTCGGCTATAATATCCCAGTCCTTGCCAATCCTTGAGCACTTCATCTTGCGATGCGTTTGCCAAATCTTCGACACTTGGATAATTTTTTACGAATTTGTGATAATAGGCCATTCCTTGGTCTACTCGGGTCTGTTGAAGGATGATTTCCGAGAGCCAAATCCTATACGGATCGCGGGTTTCACGCCACGGCAAGTCCCTTTTGTGGAAGCCATACCAACGGATGATTGAAGTGCTGAAATTCATATAATTGATAAAAAAAAGCTAACAGTCGGAAAAACAAGCTATTGAAATTGTTCGATTCGCCCTATATTTGCCGCCCCAAATTTTAGCGAATATCCATTAACACATAATAAAAACCTAAGGAAAGATGACGAAGGCAGATATCGTGACAGACATCTCCAATAAGACAGGGATTAGCAAGGAAGATGTGCTAGCAATTGTCGAAGGATTCATGACAACCGTGAAGAACTCCATGGAAAATGGGGAGAACGTCTACCTGCGCGGCTTTGGTAGCTTCATCGTGAAGAAGCGTGCAGAAAAACTTGGAAGAAACATCCTAGCAAAAACTAGCGTTGTGATTCCATCACACTACGTTCCTGCATTCAAACCTGCAAAAGAATTTGTAGATGCTGTGAAGGATAAGGTGAAAGTAGCTGAACATGTCTAAGAAGACAGGTTTAATACTACTCATCATTGCGAGCCTTGGGCTCCTCGTTCTTTTTTTATTCATGCCCCAACAACCGGCAAGTGTTCGTGAAAAGGCTGAAAAGCCAATGGATGCGGACTCTTTGAAACTGATGAAAGCCATTGAATTAGTGAATGGCCCAAATCCTATGGAAGGTATCACTATCCTCCGAGAAATCGTTTCAAAAGATGACGCAAACATCGATGCACATTACTGGTTGGGTGTCTTCTCTGTAAAGTCAGGTCAATATGATAAAGCTATCGAACGCTTTAATAAAGTAATCGATATCAATCCTGAATACTTGGCAGCCTACATTGATATGGGTGGTTTGTACATGGAACTCGATAGTGCTGAAAAAGCATTAACATACTTCAAAGAAGGTGTTGCTATCGATTCTACTAACAACTACGCACTTCTTTTTGCAGCACAAACAGAAGAGAAACTGGAGCGTTACGAAGAAGCTAAGAAAAGCTACGAGCAACTACTAAGACACAACACCGACACCATCGTGGTGAATAGGGTGAAGGAGTTTATAAATAATATAGAAACAAAACTAAACCGTTAAAACAATGCCTTGCGGTAAAAAAAGAAAGCGCCATAAGATGGCAACGCACAAAAGAAAGAAGCGTTTGAGAAAGAATCGTCACAAGAAAAAGAATCGCTAGTATTTAGCACTTTTTCTTTCCGGACATAAGAGTAACTCTATCCCTCACGGGATCGATGTTACTCTTGTGTCTAATACTTTCCACATGGGTTGGATAAAACTGTCCTGCCCTGATTTATCATTTTATTCGTTTCGATCCCATTCCATTGAATGCAGAACTGGTCATAAATTCTACCCCTTCTGGTGTAGACATCGCCTTATTGCATGATAAAGCGCTGATTGAATTGCACAGAGAGCAAGTCAATCAACAATATGCTGTGGGCGATATTTACCTTGGGCGAGTGAGGAAGCTAATTCCCCACCTTAATGCCGCTTTCGTAGATGTCGGATACGATAAAGATGCATTCTTACATTACCTAGACCTAGGCCCTCAATTCGGTTCTCTCAATATCTTCACTAGAAGAACCATTAGTGGAGAGCAGACTAGCGCGGACCTCATGAGTTTCCAGCTTCAGCAGGATATTCACAAAGAAGGTAAAATCAAGGATGTGATGGGTCAAGGGAATGTGTTACCTGTCCAAGTTGCGAAAGAACCGATTTCTCAGAAAGGTCCTCGACTTACTTCTGAAATTACAATTGCTGGAAGGTACCTAGTACTTGTCCCCTTCTCTAATAAAGTTTCTCTTTCCTCACGAATCACAGATGAGGTAGAAAGAGACCGCTTGAGAAAACTTATGCAGAGCATACGTCCTGCAAACATGGGGGTAATTATTCGTACGCAAGCGGAAGGAACATCAGTAACCGAGCTCGATCAAGATCTTCAAGACCTTGTGAAACGCTGGGAAGAGATGTTTAAGACAATGAAAAACGCTCGACCACCTCAGAGAATTCTTGGTGAAATCGACAAAACTTCTTCTGTTCTTCGCGACCTCCTCACCGATAATTTCACAAACATTCACGTAAATGACGAACAAGTTGCAACACTCGTTCGTGGTTACATGAAGTCTATCGCTCCTTCTCAAGAAAACATTGTTAAACTTCACAAGACGGCAGATCTGTTCGATGCATTCAATATTCATCGCCAGATAAAAGCTTCTTTTGGAAAACAAGTCAACCTGAAAAGCGGCGCTTATCTTATTGTTGAGCATACTGAAGCGATGCACGTTATTGATATCAATAGCGGCAACCGCAAAAATGCAACTGTGAAAGACCAAGAAGAAAACGCTCTTCAAACCAATATCGAATGTGCTAAAGAGGTCGCTAGACTTCTGCGCCTGCGCGATATGGGTGGCATCATCTGCATTGACTTTATCGATATGCAGAATCGCGATAATCAGCGCAAACTTCATGATGCGCTTCGCGAGTTTATGGCTGAAGACAAAGCAAAACACAATGTTCTTGCTCCAAGCAAATTCGGTGTCGTAGAAATTACACGTGAACGTGTTAAGCCAGTCACAAAGGTTACTACCACAGAAAAATGTCCTAGCTGCGATGGCAAAGGTGTAGTTCAAGCTTCTGTACTCTTTACGGATGAATTGGAGAATTCAGTTCGATTCCTGAGCGAAGAAGGTACGCACAAAGAGCTTCGCCTCTCCGTTCACCCGATGGTAGAAGCATATCTTAACAAAGGCTGGTTAAGTAGCATTGTAAAAAAATGGCGTAAAAAACACGGAGTCAAACTCATCGTGGAAGCCGCGTCCTCCAACGAATTCTTGGAGTATCATTTCTATGATAAGTCAGGCGAAGAAATCGCTATCTAACTTTCCATTAATCTTTTGCACGGTAGTTGGTATCAAAGGTGAAAATTAACGCCTTATGAAATCAATTTACAAAACCGTATTGTTGATGACCTCACTGGTGTGGAGCTCATCCATCATCGCACAAACTGCAACTGCGATCGGTATGCATGGCGACCATCTAGACCTTCGTGCTGCGCTCGCGGCATTTCAAGAGTCTCAGACCTTAGATGATTTTGAAAGAAAACTAAACGATCCTTACGAAAGGATCCACGATCTTGACTTGAATGGCGATAACTATATCGACTACCTCGCTGTCATTGATCAAACGGATGGATACACTCACGCAATCACCATTAGAGCCCTGCTAGGTGATGGCGAATCTCAAGACGTTGCGGTTATCGCAGTAGAAAAAAATGGCAATAACTCTGCGGACCTTCAAATTATTGGTGACGTCAACCTTTATGGTAATAATTACATCATAGATCCATATGGTTATGATAGTGGCTTCGCTACTGTCTCTACCTTCAATGTCTGGATGTGGCCTGTAATTCAATTGATGTTCTCGCCACACTATTATTGCTACAGATCACCCTATCATTGGCAGTATTATCCTGTGTGGTGGACTACCTGGCATCCTGTGGGTTACACCGTTTACTATAACCATTGCCACCGTTGGCGTTCTCGCTACTATTACACAAATAACTGCCGTGTAAGCCGAGCGCATACAGTTTATGTGAGTAATAGATGTGCAAGTCCTAGATCTTTGTCCTATAACCGCGACACAAGACCAAGTACCAACAACAACTATGGCAACAATGGTGGTTTCAGTAGTAATAGTGGAAATGGTCAAATTACCCCTTCAGTAGCATCTCGACCTTCAAACACAAGACAAGGTAACTTGCCTCCACAAAGTGCACCAAGCAATCAGCCCAAACCGTCGAATCGTCCAAGTAAGTTTGAGACTCCTGAAAATCCTGGATATAAGCCGAACCCACTGGTCATTGGCAGTGAAAAGCCTGTTGCAGAAAAGCCTAGAGCTCAAGATCCGCGCACTCAAAAGCCGATGACAGAGCAGCCTTACTATGACAGACCTAGCGCAGAGGATCCAAGACCACAGAAGCCTTCATATGAAGCACCACGTGCTGAAGATCCAAGACCACAGAAGCCTTCATATGAGGCACCGCGTCCTGAAAATCCAAGACCACTCAAGCCTTCTTTTGATGTGCCACGTGCAGAGGACCCAAGACCGCAGAAACCTTCTTATGAAACGCCACGAGTAGAGGACCCAAGACCGCAGAAGCCTAGCTCTGAACAACCTAGACCTCAAGCGGAACCGAAGCCTCAAAGCAGACCAAGCTATGAAGCAGAAAGACCTGCAAATACAAAACCTAGAGAAGAAAGACCTTCTGTAGTGAGAGAAAGAAATGACAGACCTGCTCCTTCGAGACCAAGTCAAAGCAGCGGCGGTTCGGCAGATAGAAGTAGATCTGGAGGAAGTTCTAAACCATCCAACTCAGGCTCAAATGGCGGAGGCGGCGGAAAGTCATCTCCTAGTAAGAAAAAATAAAATTATATTTTTCTGTAAGCGATAAAATATTTCTTTACCGATTCGCTCAACGCTTGTAAGTTGAGATGGTCACTAGCTTTGGCAGCGTCTAAGACGCTGCCATCTTTCATTTTAACCTTAATGACATCGGTCTTTACATCATACGCTCTATTATAAACCTCATTGCTTATAACGAAATATGAAGCCTCTTCTTCTGTCATATTAAGCTCCTTTGCTATTTGAGCAACCTTTTCCTGCACCAAACTTTCAGAAATCGGGTCACGTTGCATTTCAATTTTGAAAAGATTTCTATTGACTAACCCTTTTGCCAGCTCCGCTAAAACACGGTCTTCATGATGCTGCCAAACTTTGATTGCACTCATAATATCAAAGTCATCGAGTTGTATGAAATGCTGAATAGCCGTTTCATCCTTTTCGAAGTCGGCCTTTCCAACTTTATTATATAAAAAATAAAATAGCGAAGGAGAACAGAACAACGTCTCCCCTTCTTCAGCTAGTTTTTTAGCTCTTTTAAGGACATTTACAAGCATAAACTCTGCACTTAGCACTGTTTTATGCAAATAGACTTGCCAATACATAAATCGTCGCGCTACAATGAATTTTTCAATACTGTAGATACCCTTTTCTTCTACTACCAACTCATCATTCACGACATCGAGCATCTTAATAATACGCTCGCTACCTACCTGTCCTTCTACAACCCCACTGAAAAAACTATCACGAGCGAGATAGTCTAGGCGATCCATATCAAGTTGACTGCTCACCAATTGATGCAAGAATTTTTTATGATAATTGCCATTAAAAATTTTAATAGCAATATCAAATTTTCCATTGCTGTCCTTATTGAGACGTTCCATTAGATAAGCACTGATCTGCTCGTGATGAACAGAGTCTACAATAGAATGCTCAAGTGCATGACTAAATGGTCCGTGTCCGATATCATGGAAAAGAATAGCGCAAAGACATCCTAACTCCTCTTCTTTCGTGATCTCATGTCCTTTGTATCTAATTTCCTCAATGGCATTTTGCATGAGATGAAGCGCGCCAATGGCGTGCTGAAAACGATTATGAACTGCTCCAGGATAAACTAAGTAAGATAATCCTAATTGAGCAATTCTTCTCAAACGTTGGAAATACGGATGATCAATTAGATCTAACAAAAAGTCGTGACGGAAGGTCACGAAACCATAGACCGGATCATTGATAATTTTTCTTCTGTTCGACGATGCATCCATATTTTTAGCCATGGTGCAATATTACTACGGAAAACGGGTTGTTAGGCGCATTACCTTAGCTTTGCATTCAAACACATTCTATGACCAACGAACGTATTTTATGGGCAGATGACGAAATCGATTTGCTCAAACCACATATTATTTTCTTAGAACAAAAAGGCTATCACTTGACCACCGTGAACAACGGTCGCGACGCGATTGATTTAGTTCGAGAAAACTTCTTTGACATTGTTTTTCTCGATGAAAATATGCCAGGCCTCAGCGGGCTCCAAGTTTTACAAGAATTAAAGACCATCGACCCAACACTTCCAGTAGTGATGATCACTAAAAGTGAAGAGGAGCAAATCATGGAAGATGCAATTGGTTCAAAGATTTCAGACTATCTTATCAAGCCAGTAAACCCAAATCAGATTCTACTTTCTTTGAAAAAAAACCTGGATGAAAAGCGCTTGGTCAGCGAAAAAACTACCAGCGATTATCGTCAAGAATTTAGAGAAATTTCCATGCGTCTTGGTGACCGCATGGATCATAATGAGTGGTCTGACTTTTATCGCAAATTGGTTCACTGGAGCATGGAACTTCAAAGCACTACGGATGAAGGAATGAATGAAATCTTTCGTACGCAGCGCCTAGAGGCTAATGAACAGTTCTCGAAATTTATCAAAAACAACTATGTGCAATGGTTAAAGGATCAGTCAAAAGCACCTACGATGTCGCATACTTTGATCAAATCGAAGGTTGCTCCGGTAATCAAAGACAGCGGCGATAGCACAGTATTTCTCTTGGTGATTGACAACTTACGTTTTGATCAATGGAAAACAATTGCTCCGCAATTGAAAGAGTTTTTCAGAGTGGACTCCGAGGAGATATTTTATTCCATTCTACCCACTGCTACACACTATGCTAGAAACGCACTCTTCGCTGGTTTGATGCCAAGTGAAATTGAGCGCGTGCATCCACAGCTTTGGAAAAATGAAGATGATGAGGGTGGAAAAAATATGCATGAAGAAGAATTGATGGCCGCGCAATTGAAGCGTTTGGGCTTTGATTTCAAATGGAGTTACAATAAAATCACACAACTTCATCAGGGAAAAAAATTAGCAGATCAGTTCAGCAATTTGATGACGAATAAGCTCAATGTGATTGTCTACAACTTCGTTGACATGCTCAGTCATGCTCGCACAGAAATGGAAGTGATTAAAGAACTAGCAGATGATGAGCCAGCATATCGCTCGCTCACAGCAAGCTGGTTTGAGCACTCACCTCTTTTAGATATTTTGAAAAAAGTCGCAGAGAACAACTGTAAACTAGTGATTACCACTGACCATGGAACAGTGCGCGTAACCAATCCAATCAAAGTAGTGGGAGATCGAAATACGAATACAAATCTTCGTTATAAGGCTGGTCGTAATTTGAATTACAATCCAAAAGAAGTATTTGAAATTCGAAATCCTGCCGATGCATTTTTACCGAAGACCAACGTGAGTACCTCTTACATTTTTGCACAAAATGAGGACTTCTTTGTGTATCCAAACAACTACAATCACTTTGTAAACTTCTACCAAAACACCTTCCAGCATGGAGGAATCAGTATGGAGGAAGTGATGATTCCATTTATTGTTTTGCAATCGAAGTAATGGAAAGAACATATTTCGCTAAAACCTTGGAAGACTTGAGAGTCGTGGCTTCTCAAGTCCTCGAAGATTTTTCAGGACCCGGTATTTTTTTAATGAATGGAGAAATGGGGGCTGGGAAAACCACCTTTATTACCGCACTGTGCAATCAATTGGGGATTGAAGAAACCTCCTCTCCAACTTTTTCTTTAGTCAATGAATACGAATCGAAGGATGGCCTTTGCGTTTATCACTTTGATCTTTATCGCATGAAAAAAATAGAAGAGGCCTACGATATAGGCCTCAACGAGTATATGCATCCATCTGCCATTGTGTTTATTGAATGGCCAGAATTAGCAATGAACTTTGTTTCTCCACCGTACAATGAAGTACACATCCAAGAATTGGATGGTGTAAGAGAAATAAAAATTAGAAAAATAAAGTCTTAGTGCGCAGTAGAATCAGCGTGATCTGTGCTGTCTGAATGCATCTCCATTGCAGCACCTTTAGTGGTATCAGCTGGCGTTGCTTTCATCTCAACCTTCTTCACTTCAGGTAATTTACCATCAAGTGTTTCTTTTGGAGCGACTGAATTATCATTGAAGTAAACGAACAAAAGCGTAACGAATACCGCCGCTGGTCCGATGAACCAAAGGAAAGCTGAACTTGCCTGACTCTTATCTTGACTTGCCATGATGAAAAAAGGGTTAGTATTTGGGTGCGAATTTATACGATAATTTCTTACTTTCGAAATCCCGAACAAACTACCTTCATGGATCACAAAAAAGAGTCGATACGCAATTTAGCAAAAGAGGCAGCCTATATGCCACAAGAAGAGCTACTTGCAGTTTCTCACAAGAAATTTCATCTTGTTATTGGAATACCTCGAGAAAGTTCATTTCAAGAGCGAAGAGTGGCTCTGGTTCCAGAAAGTGTGGCTTTGTTGGTCTCAAATGGCCATGAAGTAATTGTTGAGACCAATGCTGGAAAAGAATCGAACTTCCAAGATCATGATTACAGTGAAGCTGGAGCTCGTATTGTCTATAGCCCTGAAGATGTCTTCAAAGCAGACGTCATCATGAAGGTCGCGCCGCCAAGCGAAGCAGAGATTGCATTAATGCCGGGCAAACAGACTTTGATTTCAGCTATTCATCTCCCGATTCAGAAGCAAGAAAACTTTAAATTACTCGCAGCGAAGAAAATCACTGCAATTGCTTGGGACTTTATAAAAGATGAAACAAATATTTTCCCAGTAGTCAGAGCTATGGGAGAAATTGCGGGCAATACATCAGTATTAATTGCGGCCGAATATCTCAGCCATACCCACCAAGGGCAAGGTTTAATGTTTGGCGGTATTAGCGGCGTGAAGCCCACAGAAGTGGTGATTATCGGAGCAGGCACGGTAGCAGAATTTGCGGCCCGCGCTGCTCTTGGTCTTGGTGCATCAGTTAAGATTTTTGACAATAGCATTTATCGACTTCGTAGAATTCAAAACGACCTTGGAGTTCGTCTTTGGACCTCTACCATTCAGCCAACCGAGTTAGCAACCGCACTAAGCACTGCTGATGTTGCTATTGGAGCGATGCATACTTCAAAAAGTCGCACACCGATTATCGTGACGGAAGACATGGTAAGCAATATGAAGTATGGCTCCGTAATCGTAGATATCAGTATCGACCAAGGCGGTTGTTTCGAGACATCTCGTGTTACAACACATGACCGCCCGGTTTTTAAAGAGCATGGTGTCATTCACTACTGTGTGCCAAACATTGCATCAAGAGTGTCTAGAACAGCCTCCTATGCGTTGAGCAACATATTTGCCCCTGTTTTATTGAGCATCGGTGATGAAGGTGGAATAACCAACTTAGTTAGAAGCCAAGAAGGGTTCCAACATGGTGTTTACATGTACAACGGAGTATTAACACATGAGGGCGTGGCCAATATGTTTGACCTTTCATGGAAACCTTTGAAACTTCTGATTGCGGCTTTCTAAGATCTAACCTTAGCTCCTAGTTTTTCATCTAAAGCCTTGCGAACGCGTTCCATTGCTTGGTCGACTTGTTGGTCGGTCATGGTCTTTGAACTGTCCTGAAGAGTGAAGCTAATCGCATAAGATTTCTTACCCGCTTCTAGATTTTTTCCTTCGTAAACATCAAATAGCCCCACTTGACGGAGTAATTTTCTTTCAGCATCGAAAGCAGTCTTTTCAATGTCTCCAAACTTCACCGTTTGATCAAGAAGTAAACTCAAGTCACGGCGCACTGCAGGGAATTTCTCTGCTGGCTTATATTGAATGGCCTTCTTAGGCTGGCTTTCAATAAGTGTGGTCCAATCTAGCTCCACATAGTAAACTGCTTGCTTGATATCAAAGGTTTTTTGAATTGAAGCATTGATCTTACCAAGACGCGCGAGTTTCTTTTTTCCAATACCATATTCCATTGCATCTTCGAAAAGAGCGCTGTCGTAGGCACTACCTACTGTTCCTTGAATACCCATCGAACGGAAAATATTTTCCAAAGCATGCTTGGCATCGATGAAAGAAACAGAGTCACCTGTAGTATTCCATGATTCAGGATTTCTGCGACCAGTCAACCACAAGCCAAGCTTGTATTCTTCGATATACTTTCCTTCAATCTTGTGATATACCTTTCCAAACTCAAACAATCTCAAATCAGGTTGCTTGTGATTTTGATTTAGCTCTATGCTTTCCAAACCTCCAAAAACAAGCGATTGACGCATAATTCCAAGATCTTGACTCAAAGGATTTAATAACTCAACTGCAGAAACCGAATGATAATTCGGTTCATCTATCAATTGAGCATATTTCATTTTTGTCAAAGACATTCCCATGATTTCGTTGAAACCACTTGATGCAAGAACATCAGATACTTTGTTTTGAAGTCGCTCTGCATCCGGCTTTGGCGCATAGCTCAACGAACTATTTAATCCTCGTGGGAAGTCGATATTATTGAATCCATACATTCTCAACACTTCTTCGATAACATCTGCTTCACGCGTCACATCCACTCTGTAGTAAGGAATGGAAAGTGTAACGCCTTCTTCGTTCTCCTGAAGAATTTGCATTTCAAGACTTTTGAAAATAGCCTTGATATGATCTTTTGGAATTTCTTGTCCGATTAGCTTAGTAGCATTTTTCCAAGTAAACACCACTTGTTTCTTCTGAATCTCACTTGGATAAACATCTTGATAACCTCCCTCAAGTTTTCCGCCAGCTATTTCAGAAATCATCTGAACAGCGCGCTGTAACGCAGGAATAGCCATCATTGGATCTGCACCTCTTTCAAAACGGAAAGATGCATCCGTATGCAAAGCATGACGCTTTGCTGTTTTTCTTACAACCACTGAGTTGAAGTATGCACTTTCGATGAATATACTTGTGCTGTCATCAGAAACTCCGCTATCAGCACCGCCAAATACTCCGGCAATGCACATTGGCTTTTGAGCATCGCAGATCATAAGATCGTCAGCGTAAAGCTTTCTTGTCACGTTATCCAAAGAAATAAACTCTTCTCCTTCCTTAGCTCTTCTCACCACTACTTTTTGGCCTTCAATTTTATTCAAATCAAAAGCGTGCAGTGGCTGCCCCATTTCATGTTGAATGAAATTGGTGATATCTACCACATTATTAATTGGACGAAGCCCAATTACTGAAAGGCGCTCCTGAAGCCACTTTGGCGATGGTTCAATTTTCACACCTGTCATTACTGCACCTGCGTAGCGCGCACAGTCTTCATTATTTTCTACTTCAATTTTAACGCTGCTTGATGTTGATTTTTCAATCTGAGGAATTTCGGGAAATTTCAAAGAAAAACTCGTTCTCTCAATTCCTTCCATGTTCTCAAGTGCGGCAGCGAGATCGCGCGCTACACCATAATGAGAAAATGCATCAGTTCGGTTTGGTGTCAAACCTATTTCCATGCAGTAATCCTCATTAATGGAAAGTTGTGTTGCTGCATGAGTTCCTATTACTGCAGATTCATCAAGAATCATAATACCGTCATGACTTTCACCGAGTCCTAATTCATCTTCAGCGCAGATCATACCTATTGACTCAACACCACGAATTTTGCTCTTCTTAATTTGAAAAGAATCTCCACTAGTTGGGTACAACTGTGTTCCAACTGTAGCGACCAATACCTTTTGACCTACTGCAACATTTGGAGCACCACATACAATTTGTAATGGTGCTTCAGCTCCAACATCCACTGTAGTAATTCTCAAGCGGTCTGCATCGGGATGTTTTTCACAAGTCAA
>JAIXWP010000084.1 GCA_027491215.1 Flavobacteriales bacterium
AAAAAGAAATTAGCATATTTCAAGGAATGTATCGACAGCCCTGGCTTAAATGCTGAGGTGCGTGAAAAAATGATGCAAACCATCGAGAAGTTGAGAGCAGAAGGACACGAGGTGGTGGAGACCAACTTCCCTTATTTGTCACAACTCGTTCCGACTTACTATGTCCTCACAACAGCAGAAGCAAGTTCTAATCTTGCGCGCTATGATGGCATCCACTACGGCTATAGAAGTCAAGACGCAAAGGGTATTGACAATACATACAAGAAGAGCAGAACAGAAGGTTTTGGTAAGGAAGTGAAGCGCAGAATTATGCTTGGCACCTTCGTGCTAAGTTCGGGCTACTATGACGCCTACTACGGACGCGGCCAGCAAGTAAGAAGAATCATTCGCGACAATACGCTCCAAAAATTGGAAGAGTATGACTTCATTATTCTCCCAACTTCTAGTAACGAAGCTTTTTCTTTGGGTGCAAACACCAAGGATCCTATTGCCATGTACTTGGAAGATATATTCACTGTACAGGCCAATCTCGTAGGTATTCCTGCGATTTCTCTACCACTAGGAACTAAGTCTTCGGGTATGCCTTTCGGGATTCAACTGATGGGTGGAATGTTCAAGGAGAAAGATCTCCTGGCGTTCTCACAGTACATGATGTCCCTCTAATCAACATTTTGATGTAGTTAAAAAATGCGAAGCCGTTAAAAGCATTGCTTGGCTATTCATGGTTCTTTCATTACTTTTGAGGTGACTACATAAAATGTGCAGTCAAACTTGGAGGAACGATGCGAGTAAGTGGATATGAAGAGCTCATTCAGAAGCTCGATGAATTCATAAGAAAGTATTACAAAAATCAAATGATTAAAGGTGCGCTATACTGCGTGGCTCTGATCGTTGGTAGTTATCTGTTGGTCGCTCTACTAGAGTATTTCGGAAGGTTCTCTATTCTTATGAGAACGATTTTATTCTATTCGTTTATCATTGGAGTATTAGCGGTTATCGTTAAGTTTTTTATGATTCCTCTAACGAAGATGTTTCGTTTAGGAAAAACAATTTCACATGAAACCGCAGCGGAAATTATTGGTGTTCACTTCGCAGAAGTACAAGACAAATTATTAAACACTCTTCAGCTGAAGACCTTGGCTGACCAGGACTCCGACAACAGTTTGTTGAAAGCAGGTATTGAACAAAAGATTGCCGCACTGAAGCCCGTACCTTTCTCATCAGCGATTGATCTGCGACAAAACAGAAAGTATTTAACCTACGCTATTCCACCTATTGCGGTGGTGTTGATTTTACTTTTTGCTGCACCGAGCATTTTAACGAAGCCTACCGAAAGACTAATCAAACATGGCCAAATAGTTCTAGAAGAAGCACCATTTAAAATTCAACTTTTAAATGAAAGCCTTCGATTACCAGAGAACGCCGATATAACTATTGACATTCTTGTAAAAGGAAATGAAATTCCCGACAAGGTATATGTCGTGGTCGAAGACCAACAGTTTATGTTGGAGAAAAAAGACAATCTGCACTTCAGCTACACATTCAAAAACGTAAGAGAGAATCAAGAGTTCAACTTTTACGCATCAGGTTTTTATTCTGAAACCTACGAGCTAGAAGTGATGCCTGTTCCGGCGTTGGCAGATTTTAAAGCAGCACTAAAGTATCCCGCATACACCAAACGCGTGAACGAAGAGGTTAAAAACACAGGTGATTTAACGGTTCCTGTCGGCACAAAAATCTCTTGGGAGTTTTTGACAAAAAACACGAATAAGCTTTCGATTAAATACGGCGACAGCACATACGTGATGCAAAATGAAGATGATCTTTTTTCATTTTCAAAAACAGCAATGAGCAACACGAGCTATATCATTCATGCTGCGAATGGATACATTTCAGGCAGTGATAGCATTGCCTACAACATTCAAGTTATACCTGATTTGTTCCCTGCCATTTCTGTAGAAGAAGAGAGAGATAGCACATCGCTTCTTTCAATGTTTTTCACAGGGGAAGTGAAGGATGACTACGGTTTCAAAAGACTTTCATTCAACTACCAAGTTCAAAATGGAGATAACTCAGAAGCATGGAAAGCTGTCGATATTCCAGTGAGTCGCGACCAGTCAATGGATAATTTCTTTTTTAACTGGAATATGCAAGAGCTCGGAATATCAAGTGGCTCGAAGATTACTTACTATTTTGAGATTTGGGATAATGATGGGGTGAATGGAAGCAAGGCTAGTAAGAGCGCTATTCGAGAATATGCAATTCCAACAGAAGAAGAGCTAGAAGCACTGGTAGAGCAAAAGAATGAGGACATCAAGTCAAAACTTGAAGAAAGTCTTAAAGATGCCAAGAAACTTGAGAAGGAACTCGAAGAGCTTCGCAAGCAAATGCTTGATAAGAAAGAAATGAATTGGCAGGACAAGAAAAAAATGGAGGACCTGCTTAAGAAACAACAAGAACTACAGAAGCAAATACAGGATGTTC
Source organism: Flavobacteriales bacterium (assembly GCA_027491215.1). Lineage (GTDB taxonomy): Bacteria > Bacteroidota > Bacteroidia > Flavobacteriales_D > Sanyastnellaceae > JAIXWP01. Next base: position 2,485 of record JAIXWP010000084.1, read on the forward strand.
AGAAGCAGAATGAACAAAAGAACAATCAACAAAACGAACTGCAGCAGCAGAATGAAAACATTTTAGAGAAGCAACAGCAGTTGGAGAAATTGATGGAGGAAATTCTCACGCCAGAGATGGAGGAGATGATGAAAGAGCTCCAAAAAATGATGGATGAGCTGAATAAGGATAAGCTTCAAGAAGAGCTCAAGAAAATGGATTTGAGCACGGAGGATATGGAAAAAGAGCTTGATCGTGCGCTAGAGCAATTCAAGCAATTGGAGTTTGAAACCAAGATGGAGAAGACGGTTGAGAAGTTGGAAAAGCTTGCAGAAAAGCAAGAAGAGCTAAGTAAAGAGTCTGAAAAGAAAGACGCGAATAGCGAAGAACTCAAACAGAAGCAAGAAGAATTAAATAAGGAGTTTGAGAATATTCAAAAAGAAAAAGACGAGCTCGAGAAATTAAATGAAGAGTTAGAGGATCCTAACAAGATGCCCGATACAGAACAACAAGAGCAAGAGATTAAAGAAGAACAGAAAGACAGTAAAGAACAGCTCGAGAAGAATAAGAAGAGCGGTGCAAGTAAATCGCAGAAAAGTGCAGCTGATAAAATGAAGCAAATGGCCGCACAAATGGACATGGCCAATAAGGGTGGAGAGCAAGAGAAGCAGGAAGAGGACATGGAGGCATTGCGCGCACTGCTTGAGAACATTATCACTTTGAGTTTTGACCAAGAAGCAGTGATGAGCAGCTTCAAGACCATAGACATGCGCGATCCGAACTATAACAAGTTGGGACAGATCCAACGCAAATTGAAGGATGACGCTCGAATGGTGGAGGATTCCCTTTTTGCATTAAGCAAAAGAGTTCCTGAAATTTCTGCTGCAGTGAATAGAGAAATCAACCAAGTGAATGACAACATGGACTTGGCACTGAGCAATATTCCTGATAGAAAAACTCCTGAGGTCACTACTGCGCAGCAATATGTGATGACGTCATTCAACAATCTTGCACTGATGTTGGATGAGGCATTGAAGCAAATGCAGCAGAAAAACTCACAGAGTAAGCCGGGTCAGGGTAACTGTGAAAAACCAGGAGGTAATGGCAAAAAGCCCAAGCCGAGCGCAGGAGATATCAAGAAAATGCAGGAGTCTCTTTCCAAGCAGCTGGAGGAAATGAAGAAGAAAGGCCAGAACAAAGGAGACAATAAAGGCGGTCAGGGTATGATGAGTAAGCAGCTAGCTGAAATGGCTGCTAAGCAAGCCGCATTGAGAAAAATGATGGAAGAAAAAGGCGCTGAACTCAATGAGGATGGAAGTGGAAATGGTAACGAGATGAAGCAGATTGCAAAAGAAATGGAGCAATTGCAAAAGGATATTGTGAACGACAAGATTGATGAGAACACCATTCGTCGCCAACAAGACATCATGATTCGCTTGTTGAAAGCAGAAGAGGCCGAGCGTATTAGAGATCAAGATAATCAGCGTAAGTCTAATGAGGCAAAGGATTTTCCGATTGGAAATCCGCAGAAGTATGAAGAGTATATTCGTAAAAAACAGCAAGAAACAGAGTTGTTGAGAACCGTTCCCCCAACCCTGAAGCCATACTATCGCGACAAGGTGAACGAATATTTCAATAAAATAGGCAAGGAATAAATGCTCCGAGGTGGCTATATTGCCCCTTGAAATAGCATTTATATGTCAAAGTCTAATAAACTAACCGTTTGGATTTTTATCGCATTGATTCTCGGCGTAATAGCCGGGGCATTACTCAATGCGCAATATCCAGCTCCACCAGTTAAAACCTATGATCAGGCTCTTCAATTATTGAAGACAGAAGTCGATGCGCAGCAACAAAAAGCCCCGCTCACTGCTGACATAAATAAAGTGCTCGCAGATTCTATGCTGAATGATCGAGCAAAGTGGGAGAAAGTTGCGGTGTTAGTTACATCAGAAAAGAAAGCCAAAGCTTTTGCAGAAGTGGCAGCTAAGGCCGTGGCACGCGAAGAAGTAATGGACAGTACGCTAAAGCAGATTCTAGAATACATTTCCATTCTTACCGACATTTTTCTTCGATTAATCAAAATGATTATTGCGCCGTTAGTGTTTTCTACATTAGTGGTTGGTGTTGCAAAGCTTGGAGACATCAAAGCAGTTGGAAGAATTGGCGGGAAAACCATGTTGTGGTTTATTTCTGCATCTTTTGTTTCGTTATTGCTTGGGTGCTTGCTAGTGAATATTTTCAAGCCAGGTCTTGCTATGAACCTCGACCCACCCTCAGGGCTGTTAGACGCAGGGGTGGACAAAGGGTCGATGTCTTTGAAGGGATTTATAACCCACATTATTCCGAGTTCAGTAATCGAGTCGATGGCAACGAATGAAATATTACAAATCGTGATATTTTCATTGTTATTCGGTATTGCAACTGCTGCAATTGGCAAGCATGGAGAGCCGATTATTAAGGCGCTGGATGCCGTTGGCCACGTCATGTTAAAGATTACCTCAATGGTGATGTACGTTGCGCCATTCGCCGTTTTTGCTGCGATGACATCAGTGGTAGCTAAGAAGGGGTTAGGTGTATTGAGCACCTATGCCATTTTTATCGGAGAGTTTTATCTAGGCTTGCTGCTGTTATGGCTGATTCTGATAGGGGTGGGATATTTATTAATTAAGAAGAGAATAAAGACCCTTTTCGGAAGATTGAAAGAAGCTTTACTATTAGCGTTTTCAACCGCTTCCTCAGAGGCAGCTTATCCAAAGATGATGGAAGAGTTAGAGCGATTTGGCTGTAACAATCGTATTGTGAGTTTTACGCTGCCGTTGGGCTATAGCTTCAATCTAGACGGAAGCATGATGTATATGACCTTTGCGAGCATATTCATAGCACAGAGCTATGGTATTGACATGTCGTTTGGAGATCAGATGCTGATGCTGCTCACGCTTATGATTACGAGCAAGGGCATAGCAGGAGTTCCGAGAGCATCTTTAGTTGTAATAGCCGGTACGCTTTCGTCATTTGGTATACCAGAAGCGGGTTTATTGCTTCTATTAGGTGTAGATCACGTGCTTGACATGGGCAGAAGTGCCACTAATGTGGTCGGCAACGCAGTTGCAACGGTTGCCGTGAGCAAGTGGGAGAAGTCTTTGAAGGATTAGATTTAAAAAAGGTCTCTTGGATTGAGCGTGATAATTTCCTTCCATGACAGTCCTTGATCGCTGAGCTGATACATTTTGCTAGGTTTGAATGCTTTTGCGAATTGAGACAGCCCAGTAACCTTATCGCGTGACAACTTTACTTCAATAGCAATGTATTGCTGATCTTTTTTTAGAATAAAATCAACCTCTGCATTGGAGGCATTCCAGTAGTAAATTTCTAGATCATTTCCTTGATGAGCTAAGAAGTGGCAGCCTATCGCCGATTCAACCCATCGGCCCCACTTTTGTGGCTCTTCTATGGTAGAAGCAAACGCGCCCGCGGATTGCGCGCTGAGGAGTGCGTTGTTCATTACCTGCCACTTCGGGCTGCTGCCTCTTTTGCGCGCAATGTCTATTGCAAACTTTTGCAAACCGGTGAGCAAGCCTGCTTGAGTGAGCAATTCCAAATAATGAGCTACGGTTGTTGTGTTTTTCGCGTCCTGCAGCTGACCCAGTAATTTTGTGTAAGATAATATTTGACCGGAGTATGAAGAGCCAAGTTCAAACACACGTCTTAGTACAGCTGGTTTGTCAATACGCTGCATCATCAGAACATCCTTGGTGATTACTGTTTCTATCAATGAAGATAGAATATAGTTTTTCCAGCGATCCTCATCATTAATCATTTCCATTGCGCCAGGATAGGCACCAAAGTAGGCATATTCTTCAGGAGAGATGAGAAACGCCTTGTTGAGTTCAGAGTATGTCCAGTGAGTGATATTCCATTGTTCGAAGCGCCCGGCCAATGATTCGGAAAGTCCTTTTTGCATGAGCCAGTTTGATGACCCGAGCAAAATAATTTTCACATTACTAATGCCCTTGAACTTCTGCTCGTCATAGAGTCGCTTGATGGTTTCGCTCCAGTTATCTATTTTTTGAATTTCGTCAATGGCGAGCACAACAGGCTTGTCTGCGAGTTTTTCTTGAAGAATTGCTGCGTTGAATATTGATTCAATCCATACGGTATTATGCGCTATGGCATCAGCAACATGGTAGAGCCCAATCCATTCATCAGATTGAAAAAGCTGCTGAACGATTGTGGTCTTTCCCACCTGTCTTGGTCCAGCAATAACTTGAATAAAACTGTTGGGCTCTTGAAGTCTTTGGAATAAGGAGTAATAGACAGACCTTTTGAATTGCATTTTACAAAACTAATCAATTTTATAAATTACTCAACGTGTTGAGTAATTTTACTCAGCATATTGAGCAAAAGTATAAAACGTTGATTTTAAGGTGTTTTTTCTAGAAGCTTCGTGTATTTTTCTAGCAAGTCGATGTACTTGTTTTTCCAATAGTTTGGGCTTTCTGCGTCCTCTACAATGCTAGGGGCTGGGGTTGGCGCAACATATTTTCTCAAATCTGTAAACTTGTTGTGTAGCCCAAGCCCTAAGACCTGATCAAAGTCAATTATTTTTTGCCAAGAAAGCTCTGGGTCTTCGAAGTAATTGTAGAGCGTTCTTCTGCTGATGCTCATGCGTTTCGCGGCAGCAGCAAAGGTGAAGCCTTTTTCTCGGATGGCTATTTCCAATATTTTCCCACGATGCTCTTCCATTTGTACAATTTGGAGAGCATTCCGTGGACAAAAAAGCACATAAATGTATAGGTTTTGTGCATTTTATAGGTTGTGTTATTATATTTGGGTTAGAAACACCACCAGGAAGGGCGGTTAATCTTTGAATTACTCTTTCGCACAACACTTTTGAATCTTTTCTTTAAACTAAGAAGGTGATGTTGCGGCAAATAATTCTCTAGAAGACATGAAATTATTGCAATTTGATAAGAAACTAGAAATAATTAAATGAAATCAATTCTCTGGACCCTCGCTTTAATTCAAGCGATAATTATTGAATCGTATGGGCAAGCAAAGAAGCCAACAATTATGGTCGTGCCGAGTGACGATTGGTGTATTTCTAATGGTTACGTTTCGAAATTTATTGATGGCGAAGAGCTTCTAACAATTCCAGACTACAGTAAAGCTCTCTCAGAAAACTCCGATCTAAACAATGTGATTTCTAAAATTGGTGAGTTGATGTCAGAAAGAGATTTTCCGTTAATTGATTTGAAAGCCCAATTGGATAAAATCTCTAAGGATAAGGCTAGAACAAATATGAAGGGGGTAAAAAAATCACCCATTGACTTGCTAAATGAGATGGCGAAAGCAGACATTGTATTAAAAGTGTTTTGGAGAATTAACTCTTTAGGGCCCCAAAAAAATGTAGAGTTTAGGCTTCAGGGAATTGACAGCTATACAGCTATGCAAATAGCTGCTTCTAGCGGTGTTGGCCATCAATCATACACAAATGAAGTGGCGATTTTGATTAAAGAAGCAGTGATATCAAATATTGATCTTTTCAACGAGCAATTAATGACACACTTCGAGGATATTCTTGCTAACGGCAGAATTGGACAAATGGTTTTGCTGGTCTCTGAAACTTCCGATTTGAGCCTGAACCAGAACTACTCATTTAAAAACAAGGAAGCGTCGCTCAAGGAAATTATTAGTAAGTATTGGATGCCTCGGAACACTGAAAAAGGAAGATTTAACTTAGATGAAAATAGTGAAAACATCCTGAAGTTTTCACAGGTGCGAATTTCCTTATATGGTGATGATGGTTGGGGTGGAACTATAGCTTATGATTTTGCAGCCTGGGGGGAGAATCTTAAACACTTTTTGAAAAATGAATTTAACATTGACTGCAGCCTTGAAACTAAAGGCCTAGGTGAGGTGGAGATAACGATATTATAATTCAATATGGAGTTATCATGACCAAAGAAATTTTATCCATCAAACTCAAGCGCCTTAATTTTTTATGAAACGCAAACCATTCTTCAAGTTATTATTAAAGATAGAGCTATTAGTTTCAGTCCTATTTTTTTGTACTTCTCAATATTCAATTAGCCAAATTTTGCCTTACATCAGGCCAAACGTCTCATTCACGATAGTTAACAGCGAGGTTAAATCACAGAATGAATTTGGTGCCTTTTTAGTTCACAAGGCAACTAATTCGTACTATGCAAATAGGTATAATAACATACCTATAAAATCAACATCTATTGAAAAGAACGCAGGAAGCAATTATTCAGATTTATCAAAACAACATCCATTGGTAAGTAAGGAGATGTTTTCTTACATTTTTAATTTTAACAATAATTCTTTTAATTATGATAAAGTTTTCGAGCTAGCAAAGCATTCAGCGACGGATAACCAATTAAAAATTGGCACCGAGGCCATGGATAGCACCAGGCTGCTTCACAGCATCAGCGAGGAGATGATAGGCAAAACATTTATTGTCTCTATTGTTGTTAGAAGGTTTGAGACAATGGAGCAGTATTACAACAGGATGAACACACCCACTAATAGCAGGGTCAACTATGGATATTACGCCGAGGTCGAGTTCTTTGTCTCGCGTATTTTAATTACGCCGGAGAAACTAGATGAGTTTTATTCCTCTTGCTGGATCGAGGAGAATAGCAATAAAGAAGAAAAGGCCATTAGGTTAAAAAACTATAATCAGTTCACCCTATCAACAGAATTAGTTTATTCAGAAAAAATTACAGGATTTTCTGTACAACGAAAACTATACAGGAACCATCCAAAATATGGTCGAACTTTGGAAGAATTGGTCGAAGTTCTCCCGGATAATCTTATCGGCAAGTTAGTTGCCAAGTTATCTCTCGTAAACGACGAGTTTGCATTGACCTCAACACTTTCAAGCACATACCCATGCTTATCTAAAATTGGCGAGAAAGAAGGCATATATATAGCAGAAAGATTCTTTGCATATGAAAAAATTATTAAGCCAAATGGGACAATAAGATTGAAAAGAAAGGGTGTATTGAGAGCACAGAAATTAATTGACAATAAGAACAATCCGTCTCTAACTTCACAATTTCAGCAACAAGGTGGAAGTAAACTCTATCCAGGCATCATTATTAAAGAGATGCAGCACTCTCATTTTAACACAATTATTTCATACAGTCACGAATATTATGACTCGCAGATTAACTTTCAAAAATTCATGATTGGAATAAGTATAGGTCCTGTAGGAAGAACTAAGAAATCTCAAAAACTCAAAAACCGCTTCATTGGACTGAATTATGGGTTTAATACTTTCCGAAATGTGAAGTACCTAAAAGCAGACAGTACTGCGAGCAAAGGATTTGGGATGCCAGTTCAATTAGATATTGGACGAGAGTTTTATTTTACCCGGAAAGGGAATATCTTTCTTTATTCAAGCGCAGCTTTCGGTGTTACTTTTATTGCGTTTACAAGTGATTTACCGAATGTTGAGAAGAGAAGTCCATTAATGGGTAGCGCTTCACTTCGATTAGGCATAGGGCTTCATGTTAGTCCGAAAATCTCCCTACTCATCTTACCTCTAATGGACTATAATTTTGTTGCAATAGAACGCAGCCAGTTTCAATTAACAAACCCCGAACTTATAGATGAGTCATGGAGAGTAGGCAGTTTCGATTTTAAAAGGAATCTATACAACAACATTTCACTTCGAATAAGTTTTTAGAATGAGACATCTATTTTACAGTTTTATTTTATGCATGTGCATGTTTTCATTTACAATCATCAAAAAGAACCGATGGTTGTATGAAGCAGATCTTATTACCGAAGTTTCAGAATCGGAATTTATTGTGAAGGTCTCCTCATACTTTAAAAGACCGCATATTGAAGAGGAGGTGTCAAAAAAAAATGCTATTCATGCTATAATATTTAAGGGAGTTCAAGGGCATCCACCACTAACCAAAGACCCATCAACAGAAGAATTACATATTGAGTTTTTTGACTCTTTCTTTAAAGACGGTGGAGAGTATTCAAATTTTGTATTTGAAGTTACCGATGGCTCAATAGCGATGAATGATATAGTTAAAACAAAAGAAGGTTATAGAATTGGGCAGTTTCTTAGAATAAACCACCATGAATTAAGAAGGTATCTTGAGGAGCATGGAGTCATTAAAAAGTTAACTAACGCTTTCCAATAACCCCTAAAAAATAGAGCTACGGCTTTTTGATGTTGGGAAATTATTCTGTACTTATAAGGCACGATCATTTGGTTGTGAAATAGATTGTTGAACTAAAAGTTCAAAGAAACCCTTGCCTTTTATTAAACCAATAAGGCTTGACATTGCAGACATTCAAATTTAGGATAACATCAAAAAATTGATAAAAAAAGAGCCATCCTTGCCTTTTGCAAAAGTCATTGTGCTTGGACTTCTCTTAATTATAGATATTTTATACTAAAAGAAATGAAACATCTAATTCTGGTCCTGTCTCTAAGTTTAACGGCCTTGTTCAACACTGCCTGTGCTCAAGACATGGGTAGTGAGTTTGGAAAATTGATTTTAACCCCTCAGATAATTGAAGCAGATAAATTGCCAAGTGAGTCGGTATCTGCGCTAATTAGGAAGCTCGATCAAATAATATCCAAATCCGGGGCTGTTGCCAGAGAATTTGGCGCCGGCTATCTTCTGACAGCAGAGATAGGAATTGGAACTAGGGATTTTATAGCCGGGCCACCAAAAATGATGGCACAGAACATAGAGTTAGCGCTTCATGTAGGCGATGCTAATAAAGGTATCTCTTTCAGCGCTATCACAATTTCACTTCGCGGAGTTGGGACCAATGAAAACAAGTGCCTATTAGAGGCTCTGAAGAGCATTTCCCCGGGCGATAGCGAAATTCAAGAATGTATTCAAAAAGGAAAAGCGGCTATTATTGAATATTATAAGAGTAATTGTTCTAAGCTAATTGATGAGGCCAATAATAAAGCTCAATTAGGACAGCATGATGAAGCGATCTATAAGCTTTCATTGATTCCGGACGCATGCTCGGAGTGTTACTCAAGTGCGCTGGATGCCTGTCAAATGGTTTATCAAGCCAAAGTAAACCTAGAAGGCGCTCAAAATCTTCAAGCCGCAAAATCGGAATGGTCAGCTGACCCAACAGAGACAGGTGCAGCTAGAGCATCAGAGTCACTTAAAAAAATCAGCCCTTATTCTACTTCTTTCGAAGAAGCGCAAAGGTTGAGTAATTCAATACGAAAGAAATTTGAAGCCCAAGAAGAGGCAGAATGGAGCTTTAAGCTTAAGCAATATGAAGACGCCATGCACTTGAAGAGAGAGGAGTTACGTATTGCTGAGGAAGATGCAAAAAGGGACGATTTGAGTAGGGAAGAACGACAAAAAAGGCAACAAGAACTCAATAAAATCAGGATAGTGGAGTATAGAGTCGTGGCTAATAAATACACAATAAATCATTTAGGGAACAAATAATACAATGTGCAGCGCCTCTAACCTTTACTTGCTCTTTAGAAGCTGTAATAACTTCCCGAAAACACTAAACTTTACGATACACTTTAGTTTGAGCTTTTCGCGTCCCAAATATTCCTACAAATGAAAGAAATAAAAAACTTTTCACAAGTATTGACACCAAATCGAGGCCTCACAATAGTCATAGGCTCTGGAGTAAACATTCATGCGATAGGTAAGAAGCAAACCATCCTCACAAGTTGGCCTAAGCTTCTTGATGCTGTATTCGAGAAGAAATCCAAGGTCAGTTCTGAAAACTATATTTTGGATTATGAAAGGCGTTTGGTGGAAAGAACATCAGTTCAAAATGAGAAGGAAGCGAACGAGATTCAAAATGGTATATTGAAGAATTTATGTGAGCTCATAGAAGAAGAGCAATCAAATAAAAAATACACACTAAAGTATCCAACTTACTTATTCAAAAAAGAAATAGTAGCCAACGTTATTTCTTTGAATTTAGATCTTATTCCAGAACGCATAATGAGTGGCGGCAAAATTCCTAAACTTGGGAAACAGAAGGATTCGCTTTCAAATTACAAAAGCTCGAATGTTTGTCGGTATAGAGAAATTGATGGAATTCGATATTGGCATCCACATGGAGACATTAAAAGCAAAGACAGCTTAGTGCTAGGAATGACTCAGTACATCAAAAATGTAAAGCACTTAGATCATATGAGACGCCACCATAAAGGCGCTGAACGTTCAGAAAAAGGCAATGTTAGAATCGCAAATTCATGGTATGAGGCATTGGTGAATCATCCAGTTTTAGTGTTAGGTGCAAGTTTATCCGATAACGAATTGGACATTTGGGGAGCCTTGATCAATAGAGAAAGGAACTTTGCTAAGGGTGTCAACCGAAACGAACACCGTCCGCCCGTTTTCATTATGTGGTCGGAGTGTGAAAGTGGCAAATTCAACAAACCCGATTGGGTCGAGCCAATTTTCCCGGTTAATCTCCGCTATGAACAACAATGGCTTAAACTAGAAAACCTATTCGGGGGATATAAACTTTAGAAATCAAGGTCAGATGACGCCAATTCTTTTCTTCATTATTTTCTCATATCACCTTGAGACATTAAATAATCCCAAGGTCTATTCTGACTCAATTCCCCAAACCAAAATCGGAGAACAAACTTGGACTAGCGAAAACTTAAATGTGATCACGTTTCAAAATGGAGACACAATTCCGCAAGCCCAATCAGCAGAGGAGTGGCAGCTGGCATTCGAGAAGCAAGCACCCGCTTGGTGTTGGTATGAGAAAAACGGAGTGTACTTAAAGGAGCATGGAATTATCTATAATTATTATGCTATCAGCGATTCGAGACAACTCGCCCCGAAAGGATGGTCGATTCCATCTAGCTCTGATTTTCTAAAAATGCATACATTTTTAGAGTCAATATCAGATCCTTGCTTAGCGCTGCGTGATAGCACGTCGTGGCCCAAAACGACGGACGTTTATGTTGCTTCAGGCTTCAATTCTTCTCCCTCGGGTTATCGCGGAGAATATGGTTTTAAATACCACAATGCACTTGTGAAATATTGGACGACATCCAAGGTTTTATCTGATCATCCCAGAGGGCTCATAGACTTTTACAACATTGATAGAATGGGAAATTGTGGAATTGCAAGTGAAGCAAAAAATTGCGGCGCCTTTGTGAGATGTATCTTAAAATACTAAAAAGTCACAATTTTATAAACTATCAGCCGTATTTCAAGATTAGTTGTTACTTAAAACAATTTTAAGTAAGATTGAAACAAGATTTTTGTGACATGCAAAATGAGCTAACACCGGAAAAAGCTTTCTTAAAGTCTGTAGGACAAAATATTAAGGCACGACGAAAAGAAAGGGGATACACGCTGGAAGCCCTCGGAGAGGACATCGGACTGGATAAATCCAACACATTTCGAATAGAACAGGGTAAAAACATCACTTTACTGACCCTGCTTAAGATATCCCTGTTTTTAGACACAACCCCCTCAGAACTGCTTAAAACGAACGTAGAGGTAAAGATTGAAGATGCTGAGAAGTTTATCTCAGCAAAAAAGCTAAACCGAAAGAAGAAATAAAAAAAGCCCTCCAACTGGAGGGCTTTTTATTGATATGGGTTGAATTACTTCTGTTCTGGTGCTACTACAGGTGCCGCGATTGTACCGAATCCTTCGCAGTTTCCAACTACCGCAGCCAATTCTTTATCTTCAAGAGCAAGCTTCGCTTTTTCGTTTGCTGGATCCATTTCGATGACCTTGTTCCAAGCATATCTCGAACACTCTAGGTTATTTTGGTTCAAGTAAGTGATTCCAAAGTAAGTGTAACTCTCGATAAGGTTTTTCTTGTTGGTTTCGATGGTCTTAGCATCTGTGCTATAAGCCTTAATGTAAGCAGAGAAGAACGGTGCTGCCATCCCTGTTGGAGCTTCAGCATTATCCAAACGAGCGTTACAACGACCTCTCCAGAAATTACTGTCAGCATACTTAGTAACTGCTACAGCGAAAGCAGCATCAGCACGAGCATACTCCTTGTTGAAGAACAACGCTTGTCCAAGGAAGTAGTGATCAAGTGCGTTTGGTTCGCCGGTGGTAGCAGCAATTTTCTTTTGGTAGAATTCTGCCGCAAGTGCATACTTCTTAGCTTTTACATAAATACCAGCGATGTCACTGTACCCATCTAAGTATGTTGGGTCGATTGCAATTGCTTGTTTGATCACTTCAATTCCAAGAGAGTCCTGACCTGTTTTAGCCATCAACTTTCCTTTGTAAGCATAGTCGCTACCAAGAAGCTTTGGGCTTCCCTTAGCTTCTGCGACAGCGAAGAAACTATTGATGTTTGCCAAACCTTTTTCAAACTGTCCAGTTTCAAAATATGAATATCCAAGAAGACGAGCCATGAATGGGTTTGAAGGATCACATGGTGCAGCTTTTTCCAATTCAATTACAGCCTGCTTGTAATCTTTTGTTTCGAAAACGAAACTCGCATAGCGCTGTTGAACGCGACAACTGTTGTTCAACTCTAGATACTTCGCATAAACTTCAACTGCCTGCTTGTCACGATTTGCTTTGTGAAGCAACTCTGCCTTTTCTCTATATGCAGGTGCGAATGTTGGGTCTACTTCAATTGCTTGATTGAAGTATTTCAAACCTTCTTCCCAGTTACGAACGCGAACATACAATTGACCTTCACGAAGAAGAGCGCGAGTGTACTTTGGATTTAATTGAAGCGCCTTTGAATATTGCGCTAATGCAGCGCTCAAGTTCACAGCATCTTTTTCAGCGTTGTAATCACCAAGCTGCACGTAAGCTTCAGCGTCTTTATCATTAATGTTGATTGCTTTATTGATGTATTCCAAAGCTTTATCAAGCATTTTGTTTTCTGCTTGAGTATAAGCTTCAGCCATTTTCAAATAAGCGCTTACTTGAATGTTTTTATCAACTTTAGCACCCTTAGCAGTCATCATAGTAACCGCCTTTTCGAATTGGGCATTGCTAAGAGCTGTGTTGTTGGTGTACCATCCGATGCGACCAAGACCCACGAAGTTGAGAGGGTTAGTAGGAGCAACTTCTTGTCCTTTTCTGAACATTACTTCAGCAGAGTCAAGAAGACCCCAATAGAAGTAGTTGTCACCGGCATAGAAATATAAATCACCATTCGCTGGTTCTGCAGCAATCAGTTTTTTGAAATCACTAGAAGCAAGCTCGTATCGCTCGTTCATAGTATTAACTACTGCGCTCTCGCGAGTCTGTGCAAAGCTAAAACTGCTGGCTAAAACTGCGAGGAGGAAGAGGAATCTCTTTTTCATAATATAATTCACTTTCAATAATTATTCTGTAATTCGAATGGTTCTCACTGGAGAGTGGGCTGCTACCATTCCCATCTTGTGAATGATGAGCTGACCTTTTTCTCCTGCGAGGTGAGAGACAAAGCCTGTGCCAAGTGTTCCGCGTAGTCCTGTGCGGATGGCATAGACGTCTCTCCTTAATGGATAAGACTCATCATAGATATACGCTTGAAACGGGCCACGTGCCATCTGAGGATCTACTTTGTTTGAAGGATCGATGATTCGGATAGCCTTTACCTTTTTCATCATCTCCACTGATTTTGGCTCGTCTCGATCGCTTATCCAAGACACGCTAATGATTCCAATTGCGTTGGGGTTTTGCGACACATAGTTGATGACTTCTTCATTTGAATGCACAGCGAAACACGTGGATGGGAATTGCCCATTGGGAATAAATTTTTCGCGAAGCGTTCTTTCGTTGCAGCTTTTATTGTTGTCAAAAACGACTCTTAGACTTCCCAATTTAGAACCCTCAATCACTTGATTCCATGTCGTGTCTATTCCTTTGAAAATCTCGGTAAGTTGTTCCATGGTCAGAATAGTATCTGGGTTATTTGGGTTGACCACAAGAGCCACACCATCAACTGCGATTTTTGTAGACTCCGGAATTTTCTGCTTCGATTTGAAGAACTCCATTTCTTGTTCTGAAAGCGGACGGCTAATGATTGCGGCTTGAATAGAGTCGTCTAACAAAGCCTGAATCACGTCTCCCTCAGGCATGTAGGTAGGATTGATTTTCGCTTTTTTATAGACCTGTTCGTAGACAAAAATCTGTGAGTCGATCATCAAAGAATATGAATCGTCGACACCAATTTTAAGTTGTCCTGAAGAAGTAGAGTCGCCACTGCGATCATAGTTTTTGCAGCCAGCGGCTACAATAACGAGTAGTACTATTAGGAGCTTATTCAACATCTTTTGTTTTGTTTAGAAAATGACGTTTAGAAAGACGACTCATTCGGATGAGTGCGTAGAGAAATAGTACCGCCCCAAGTAAGTATTTTGTATTTCCCTGAACGTACGCAACGAGAAAATCTGTGAAGAATGCGAGTGCAGAGAAGCACAAAAGCACCGCAATCATTAACACGCTCAGATACAGGTTTACTTTATCCATGGGGCGGTAAATTTAAGAACTTAATGTTAACAGTAAATTACAAATTATCGTAATGTGAATTTTACTGGCAACGTGAGACGAACAGGCACGTTCACACCACCATTGGATCCAGGAATCCAAAGCGGCATTTGGGTGATGGCTTTAACGACCTCCTCTTCCAATGCCTTTGCTCCCTTTATAGATCTCTCGATGCGGGGGGAAATTACTTTTCCAGAAGGGGACACCACAAATGACACATAGATAGTGGCTTGAACATTTTGGGTTGCAGCGATTTCCGGGAATTCAATTTCACTCATCAAGAATTGATACATCGCTACTTCCCCGCCAGGGAACTTAGGAGGATTGCTAACGATAACGAACTCTTTGTTTTCGGGTACTACTACCGTTGTGGTGTTTCCATTTGGCTTTCCCTCTGGCTCTACAGGCCCAGAGAACTCATCTGGTTCCTCACCATCTGGAACACCGCCTGTCTTTGCAAGTGGGGCAGAATAGACAACCTCCTTGGTTACCTCGACTGTAGAAAGTCCTTCTACAGGTTTTTTAATAGGCTTGATGTCCTCGACACCCTTTGTTTCTTTTTCGATGACTTTTTCCTCATCCTTGATGTAGGGCAAATCAACAGGAATGACTAAACAGTCCAAGCATTTCTCGGAGATTTCAGCTTCGATGTTGACTTCAGGTGCGCCAAAAGCAACACTTGCTATAGATGCACCACCGGTGAGTCCGAGGACAAGAAAAAGGGAGAAGAACAAATTGCGAGGGTGCTCCTTTCGCAGTTTGTAGGCCCCATAGTCCTGTAGGCGATTTTCAAAAACGATCTCGTTTCGATTCGAAGTGAGGACATTACTCCATGTTGAATCGATTGCTATAAATGTAATTGCGAGTGCGACGCAGATGACAATAGTTAGAATCATAACATTGATGTTTAGAAAGTTTTGAATTTGTACATTTCAATGTACCGAACGTTCATTCGGTCATTGATAAAACAGACAACTCGTTGAGGTTTTATGCAGGTAGAACGAGCTTCTTGAGAGATATGTATAATTCAACAACACAATCGGCACCAACAAAACGCAAAATTTATACGTGTCTAACCAAAACATTTCGAGCAAAAAAAATCCCCTCATGCGAGGGGATTTTTATAATTATTAGAAAGCTTATTTCAATGTAAACTTGATTGGCATTCTGTATCTGTAACGTACAGACTTACCGTTCATTTTTGCTGGAGAGAAAGGCTTTAGCTTACGCACAGCCTTCTCAGCTTCTTTGCCCAAGTTTGGACCATTGTTTACACCACGTTCAATTTTGATATCTGTAATTGCACCTGTTTTCTCAACAACGAAACTGATGTAAACAGTTCCTTGGATGTTGTTTTCCTTTTCCATTTCTGGATAAGTGATGCTCTTATAGATTTCTTCGTAAAGCTTTTCGATACCACCTGGGTATGAAGGCTCTTCTTGAACGAATGCTACAATTTCTTCTTCCACTTCTTCGATAACTGCAGGAGCAGAAGGTTCTGAAGGGGCTTGAATTCCGTCTTCACCCTCAACGTCTTCATTACCGATATTTTGGTTTTGAAGATCATCCACAGCTGGAGGTGGGTCGAGTACCTCTTCTTCCGTTACCTCGATCGTGGTGAATTGCATCTGACGAATCGATGGTGGTGGTGGTGGTGGTGGCGGCGGTGGTGGTGGCGGTGGTGGTTCGTTGGGATCTGTGGGCGGTGGCGCTAACATTTCCACGTTTACCTCTACCTCAACTTCTGCTACCTCTTCTTCTTGCTGTGCAAGAATTACAGGAGTTATAATAACAGAAGAAGCAACAACAATGGTAGAAAAAAGTGAAATGGCCAACACCTTCGCATATCCCTTTCTCAGCTTGTACGCGCCGTATTCTTTGTTCTTTTCTTCAAAGACCAAGGAATTACGCACACCGCTTAGTAAGTTATTCCAATCAGACTCAAAACTGATGAGTGTGATCAAAATCGCTACTACGAGTATGATAATTAAGGGGGTCATAGGCGTTTTGTTTTTTTGTTATAATCCGTTGTACAGAAGACTTGCTGATTCGTTCAATTATTCTGTAGGAAGACCTTTAATCTCTGCCATCTTTTGACGAACAGCGATTGCTTCACTATCAGACATGTCCATAATAGCACGTTTCTTCACGTTAGTGATATTGAGTTCGTCAATAGCATTTACAACGTTTCTAAACTTACTAGTCTTTATTGTTTTTACAATAACGAACGGAGCTAGAGAGTCACCGACTATTTTTCCATATGCCTTAGAATATGAAGAGTCGCTGATTGCTTTTTCCGTTAATTGTTGTTTTAGAGCAGTAACTTGGTCGTTAATTCTCTTGTTTTTATCAAGCAATATTTGACGAAGACCATCTTTTGCGAAGCTAGTCTGAATCAATTTTGTGGAGTCTGGTTTAAATACCCCTGAGTAGTAGAAGATCGCCTCGTCTTTTTCACCAATGAGAAGCGTAGTTGCTAACTCATCTGCTACTTTAGTTTTTACTTCGGGATCCTTTTCTTCTTTAGGATAAATAATCTCCATTGTTTTTGGCTTGCTGAGTGATGTAGCCAAGATGAAGAATGTAAGCAGGAGGAAGGCAAGGTCGACCATTGGAGTCATATCCAATTTAACGACGCCTTTCTTGGCTTTTTTCTTATCGTGTTTACCACCACCACCGCCACTATCTGCAATTTCTGCCATTTCTTATTTATTAATGGTTTGAAATATTATTCTTCAGTAACAACAGCTGCATCTCCAGACTCTAGACTGGTGACCATGTTGAACTGGAAGATATTTTTATCTCTAAAGGTGTTAATTACTTTGGCAACTTTTTCGTAGTCAGTATTTCCGTCAGCCTTGATAGCATAACGAAGACCTTCTTTTTCTCGAAGTTGAGCCACAGTAAAGCCCTTTGCTTGTGCGTCGGCCATGAAGGCTTCGTAGCCTTCCTGAATCCAATCACCTAGTTGATTATTCAAAGAGTCAACAGGAACACCAGCATCTTTACGAGCATCGAGTCCTTGTCTTTCTTTTTCATCACCTTTTACATATCTCTCAATAAGCTCTACCGGCTGACCAAAAGTTCCAAGAATTGCAAACTTATTTGCTGATTCTTCTGAAACCTTGACATTAGGGTATCTTTCAAGCATTCCAAGAAGCATTGCTTTTTTGATTTCGCGACCAGTGATATCGAAGAAAACTCTTCCATCTTGGTCGATAGTCACAAGCATTACTTTTTCTGGTAGTGCAATTTCTGAGGTTGATTTTGGTGTATCAACAATGACAGGTTCGTTTGGCCTAAACTTCGCCGTGAGGATGAAGAACGTCACCAGCAAGAAGCCCAAGTCAACCATGGGCGTCATGTCCAGGCTGGGGGCGCTTTTAGGTATTTTTAATTTAGGCATAACTTGTCTTATTTATTGGGTTTAACGAGAGGATAATTAGTGCTTAGACGCGAAAGTCTGCGCTACAGAGAATCCAGCTTCGTCGATTCCATAAGTCAAGCTATCGATACGTGTGCTGAAGAAGTTGAAGAAAATGATCGCTAGGGCAGAAGCCAAGATACCAAGGAAGGTATTGATAAGTGCTTCAGAGATACCAAGTGAAAGAGCTGTCGCGTCAGGAGCACCAGCAGTTGCCATTGCTTCGAACGACGAAATCATACCACGTACAGTACCAAGAAGACCAACAAGTACACCTAGAGAAGCGCTAGTAGATAATACCACTAGGTTCTTAGAAAGCATTGGTAATTCAAGTGAAGTAGCCTCTTCAAGTTCTTGCTTGATAGCGGTTACTTTAGCTTCTTTATCCAAGTTTGGTTCGTTTTCTAGAGCCTTGTACTTAGTAAGACCTGCACGAAGAACGGCAGCAACAGAGCCTTTCTGCTTGTCACACTCAGCAACAGCCTTGTCGATTTCACCGTTGTTTAGCATAGTGCGC
>JAIXWP010000098.1 GCA_027491215.1 Flavobacteriales bacterium
CTACACCGTTATCAGGGGTAGCGCGTGTGATTGCTGTTTTGCTTGTTGGATTAGAAATAGAAGATTGATTCTGATACAAAAACCATTGGTGCTCGAAAGTTTGAGCAATGGATGTGATTGTAAAGAGCGATGCAATAAATAGTAAAAGTAATCTCATGTTCAATGGTGTTTCACACCATTGACTCGATTCAGAGGTGATTGGTTGTACTGAGAATGGTTATTGGCAATTGGTTACTAGTGTTGGTTATTGAGAATCTGGACCGCCCCTTCGCTCCAAGCTCATCATTTCTTGCTTCGCAAGAAAATGAGAACTGGGCTTGAGGAAGCGGAGTAATTTTTTCCGATGGGAAAAAGAAAAAGGGTCGCAAATCATTGCGACCCTTTTATTATTCGTGTTATTTCACTCTAATCCATTTTAACAAAATATCTAGTAATGGAAGCCTGATCATTAGATATTCTTAAAAAGTAATTACCTCGAGCAAGTTCGGATACATTTAATTGCAAATTAACCACTTCATTAGAGCTTAGTTTTTGACTGCTAACTTTTTTACCATAGCTATCAAAAATTGTCAAGTCAGTGAAAAGAGTTTCTGAGTTATCCAATTGAATTGTTAGTGCCTCTACTGTCGGATTAGGAAACACATTCAGTCCAGAAAAATTAGTAATTAAATTTCTATACGTAGGATTTGAACCACAAGAAACAAATGAAACTGTATTGGGATCATGAATTGTCGCACCAAAATAATAGTCACTCGTGCTCAACGAGGTCGGTGCAATAAATTGAGAGCTGTCAACTGAAAGTGACATCGAATCAGATGCGATTCCTAACAGATATTGAGACTTTATCTGCAAAGCAAGTTGACACTCTTGAATCCAAAAGTTCAAAATACTCTGTTCTAAACTATCAAGATCACAATTACCGAGATTACTGAAAACCTGACAAGCTATTTCCTTCTTATCTAAAGTTAAGAAAAGCTGCCCTTTATAGAGTTCGGTGGTGAATTGTGATCGATAGGTTTCATTGGTCAAAACGGTATCAGTTGCTAGATTAAGAATATCCACATAATGGTCTACTATGCTTTCGAATGAAGAGATGTTGTTTTCAACATCCAGCTGGCCTTTATTGAACATATCTTCAATACCACTCTTCATTTGTGTCAATCCCCAATTGAAAAGATATCTTACTTCAGAATTATTTCTATCAAGATTACTATTCAGAATCTCAGAAAAAAATTGGATGGCTTGAGAATTATTCCCTAAGGAGTCATATACCTCCAAAAGAGATGCTGCAATACTAAGAGCACTATCCAAGGGTACATCTACGAATGATGTTGTATTGATTAATGGGTTGTTTGGATCATTGACTAAATTTCGAAGAGATAAATTTGCACTTTCAGTAAAAGGCTCAAGTCCATTTGCACCTGCAGAGACCAAATTCTTAGGCTTT
This sequence comes from Flavobacteriales bacterium, assembly GCA_027491215.1. GTDB lineage: Bacteria > Bacteroidota > Bacteroidia > Flavobacteriales_D > Sanyastnellaceae > JAIXWP01. Next base: position 1,448 of record JAIXWP010000098.1, read on the forward strand.
ACAACAGGTTTGTCAGTTGGACATGCATTTGACGTTGCAGGGCTTAAATCATAGAATTCTACTGTGCATCCATTAGGGTATGTTTCTGCGTAACAAACTCCTGCGACGGGTGTGTTGGGTAGTGGAACATTAACTCCTGAGACGACTGTCCAAATATTCGCATTTGCCGGGATAGACACGACTTGACTTGGATTACATGGTTGAGTAGACAGTATGGAAATATTACATTCCTCATAGGGTTCAAATCGGTTATATCCCTTGTCAAGGCTAATTGTATTTACATATTTCGCTTCAATGTTATAGCTATTGTCGATAAAGTTATTATATCCAGCATATTGATTTCCTGCAAGATTTAGAATAGTAGACTCACCATATACTGCAGTAATATTATTATTAAAATTATTGCATCGTAGATTGAGTTTCCCCTTCATCTTATGCACACCAAATTTATAATCCTGGATAGAACAGTTATTGATATTTACATCAACCAAACTGACATCTTGTATTGCCACGTAGTTATGTTGACCATGACCTTCAAAGAATTTAGTGTTTACAATATTACTAACGCGGTCAAGACGCTCAGAGGTTATTCCAGAATTATAAAAGTCCGAAAGAGTTACATTATATGCACCACCAAACATGTTGATTCGAGAAAGTGGTTGATGATATGAACTCTGTGTGACACTGAGTTGAGAACCAAATCCTGTAAAGCCCACGGCACGAAACTTACAGAACTTAATAATTGAATTATTATACCAACACTCTATTTCGCTATCCTGCGAGTTATTTGCATTGAAAAAATCTATATTCCATGCATCAAACTCCGGGCTTAGCCAAATTCTTCCATTGTTAGAAAGTTCCACCAACCCATTCTCAATATGAAAGCTTCCATAATCTGCAGGTATCCATAAATCACTGTAATCAGTAATTTTTAGAAGTGGAAAAGTAATGTCGTCTCCTTTGAAAATGAAATGAGATTCTGGATTAAGTCGAATGTCTTCATTCATAACCCCAATAATTTCTACAAAGCCATTTCCTGACTCTGGATGGGTTATTTCAAGAGTTCTGTACGCTTCCACTTCAAGCAAGGAATTCTTGATGGTAAAACTAGATTCAAATCCATTTAATTGAAAATCCCCGCCATTGTAGTACCAAGTGGAACCAGAATTCTCGTTAGAGCTATTGTTTGAAACTTGCAACCCAGATTCAATAACATACAAATTTGTTTGGTTTTGGAAGACATTTGTTGAGCTCGTAGCATCGAATGTAAAATGATCCAATTGAAAGTCAGAGTTAGTCATTGTAATTTCCGAATCATAGGCATATCCCGTGCCCTGGGCGAAACTAACATTAGCTTCGTTTATATTCATCTCCATATCCTTGAGTTCTAGACTTACATTACTCAAGTCTACCAAAGAATTTTCCATCGTTAGAATATTTCCAGGAAACGTTAAAACAATACCTACGAAATCGAAATTCGGTCCAACAAATGTTGAGTTATTTCTAAATATTACCTCAACATTTTCTCCTAAGGAATTAATGTTTAGTGCACAACATACGCCGCTCGATAAATCGGCATTATCAAAAACTAATTTTGATCCTTCTTCAAGATAAATCTGAAGTCCAGCGTAAGAAATTAAGTCCGCACTATTAACAAATAGCTCTGCATTTTTTTCAAGATAAATTTCCGCCTTTTCAGCTGTCGGGTCGTAACTATTATAAACTCCAGCTCGAAGGATCGCGTTATTTTTAATTATAACCCTGTTCCCTTCTTTTACCCTAAGTTGGGCTCCACGATGAATCAAAAGGCTGCTTTCAAGATCCATCACTAAATTGGTTTGTGCTGCTGGATTACTTCGGCAAACTATTAAATCCTCTTCCACTTGAAGAATACCATTAGCTCCAGAAAAAGTTAAATCATGGGCTAGGAATTTCGGAAGATCTAGTTTTTTGGTCACATAATCTGCAAATTTTGGTTTCACTTGAAGCAATGAGTTAAAAGTTACCTCACTGGTAATTTCCTGAACACAACCACAGCTTAAATTGGGGTAGAAAGGAGGAAGAGAAGATTTCCATGTATTATAATACAAGTTATGATAGACCATATAATCCAAGCCAGAGAATTCACCACGGAAACTACCCGTCTCTATTCCTATTGGTGCATCTTTTGGGTGAAACAAATTATTAGCAGCTCTCCAATTTGGTGCAGTACCTGCCGTTGGAAGAACCACTGTAGCTGGATCATCCCAAGGGCCTTCACAAGGTGCAAGATCAAGTAATGTTGTTTCAATATCAGCCTTACTCATACTAGGGCTGATTTGAGAATTATTGATGAGAGCATCGAGCATGGAATACCATCTAAAATTGCTGGCAATTCCAAATTCTGATATGTAATTATTGTTTGCCCACAAATTTGCCCCAGTTCCAAATTCGAGGAACATATGAATATTATCATCGTTGACATTCTCGATGAGTTCGGAGCTAATATCGCTTAGGCAAATTGTTGCGTTGTCAGCCAAGAACGAAAGACTGGTCAAAAAGCCAGCGCTTAGAAGTGGTGCTTTTACAATTATAATGCATTTGAGTGCTTTTAATATTGCTTCTGTGACATTATCACAATTGTAATATTTAATATCAAAATTGAATGCGTCTATTGTGTTGATGAGAGGTCCTAAAGGCAAGCACTCATCTGTGTACTGCTCTAAAATAACATTGTAATCTTCCATTGCCTGAAGAAGATCCATTAATGCACCCATCTTAATTTCGCCCACGGTCATCATATCGTTATTATTAACGAGGTCATTACGCAAGTTTTCAAGATTTTGGAAACATCCTGTCAGGTTACAGCCTCCCTCTACTAGGAATGCCGCAGCTTGTTCTAGCGCATTACCTAATGTTCCAGGTGTGTTGTTGGCAGTATTGATTATCTCATCACAAATGTTATCGAAATTCATTGTCGATGGATCAACTTGAATTGCAATGTTGATATTTCTAATCTCGTCTTCACCCATTCCAGCAAGTAAAGGATGATTAAAAAACTGAGCGTAACGGATTATTGCGGGTGCAAAAAATGTAGCATCCGATCCCCTTGGTACAAGAAAACCATCTACATCTCGAATAACGAAAGACAATCCTAGCACATCTGCTTCGCCCGGCCAAATAGGATCTTCCGCGACCTCGGATGCCTCATGCATCACGTGGCTTATTATGCGTAAAGCAATAGCTTGAGCCTCTCCGACGAGTTGAATTGGCCCATCTTGCGGAGTAGGTTGCACAGTGTAATCAGGAACTAGTAGCATAAAGGTCTTCAACCCTAGTAACAAACTAGATATTTGATCCAGACTCATAACATTCGTAGGCTCGAATTCAACTAGAGTCCCCGCAACATCGTTTTCATCAGGATTGTTGTAGTCCACGACAGGTCGGAAGTCAGAGTGAGTTAAAATAAAATCAGCAGGCCTTTCAAAAGGAATTGACTGATCATTTTGATAATTTTCAATCATAGATGGTGGTACATCATCACGTAACATCAATCCGTTTCTTACAACTGTGGAAGTTTGATTTTGAGTTAAATATGCCTCTGCATAGTCATCTAATCTATTTATACTTTCAAGCGCATAGTAGCATTCCACTTTGTTTTGCTCAAGTTTCTTTTGAAGTTCGAGCACTTTGTTCATTTCAGAAGTCGACTGGATTTCCTCTCGTAAAAATTTATTCTCTGTTGCTAGTAGAATAAGATAGTGGCCAATATAAATGGTAGCGTCTTGATAATATATTCTGCTTGGTTTTCGGCCTTCAGCATTCAGAGGAGCTCCGTCATAGGCAAATCCTATAGACCTTGCCGACATTGGAATACTCTCACCTTGATTTTTACCGACCTTAACAAAATCCGAAATTAGTCGATTGCGATAGTTCCAATACTTCTCTTGGCTGAGTTCTTCCGTTTGAGCAATTGAGGCATAGCTCGTCCAGATCGCTAATAGCGATAGAAAAAAGTTTTTCATGTGATCAAAGGTTTAAGGTTGTATATAATAATCAATCAACGCCCAGTCCTGATTTCGTTCAGGTAGGATGCGTCGAATAATTCCAATATTTTTAGCAATATAAAATTCTACAGCTTGATAGTTTTCAGAGGGGTGTTCATCACTTTTCCAACGGATGACTTCATCAAAACTAAAATCTGATATTTCGTATGAAGGAAGTATCTCGACTAAGGTGCTTCTACCATACCACCCATTTGTGATGTAAATTTCCGGAATGTTTGGATATGAAAAACACCAATCGGTGCCAATAAATTGACCTGGTCTTGTTTTGGTTCTTTCTACTTTGTGACACATACAATCATGAGTCTCATCGCAGTTTCTAGAAAAAGACTCGTTGAAATAATACTTATAATTATATTCTTCGAAAGAACTTGAAGAATCCCAAAAAAAGTATGGCCAATTATTTTGACTAAAGCCATCGCCGCCGTTGTAAACTTGAATCGTATCTATTTCACCAGAATTTTCATCTCTATAGACCCACCAAGTACCTTGTTTGAAGTAATGCCAAGCTTTGAGTTCCTCAATAGAATCGTCGTATTCACATGCCTGTATAATGGGGACAGGTTCTTCTTCATCTCTTTGACAGGAGAGAATGACGATAGTTATTAGTAGAAAGAAAGAAAATTTAAAGATAGCTTTCATCCTTTTCTGATAATTTAAGTTACTCAAATATAGGATATCTGTTTAACAATACAAAATTAATTTGATTTTATTTTTGTACATAATAATCAATCAACACCCAGTCCTGATTTCGTTCAGGTAGGACGCGTCGAATAATTCCGATGTTTTTAGCAAGATAAAATTCAACTGGCTGGTAGTTTTCGGAGGGGTGGCCATTACTAATCCAATGTACTACATCATTAAATACGTACTGTTCGACCTCAAAAGATTTCAGGCTTTCAACTAAGGTAGTCCGCTCAGTCCACCCATGGACAATATATAAATCCAA
>JAIXWP010000010.1 GCA_027491215.1 Flavobacteriales bacterium
CGGTGATCAGAAATACCGCTGCAATGATTAGATAAGCCCTCTTCTTATTCATAAATATTTGATCGCACAAACATACCTACGAAACACGAGACGATTTGGTATGTTCGAGAAATAAAAAAAGCCAATACTTGATGTATTGGCTTTCTTGGTGAGATAAAAAAGAAAATTATTTCTTCAATAGATCTCTAATCTCAGAAAGAAGTACTTCTTCTTTTGTTGGTGCTGGAGGCGCAGCAGGAGCTTCGCTCTGCTTACGCTTCATTTTGTTGATCATTTTCACGATCAAGAACATCACAAAAGCAACAATAACGAAGTCTATTACAACTGTAATAAACGCACCGTACTTGATTACTACTGGAGCCACAGCTTCAGTGGTCATGTTACCAGTTGCATCAAATACTTCTTTAACACCGTCCTTAATAGTCCATTCCATCTTCGAGAAGTCTTTTCCAGAAGTTAGAAGTCCTACTAGTGGCATTACCATTCCTTCTACGAAGGCTGAAACTAGTTTGTTGAAAGCGGCTCCCATCACGAATGCAACGGCCATGTCGATCAGATTGCCACGAAGGGCGAATTCTTTAAATTCTTTAAGCATAGTACAAAGGTTTAGAAATCAAGAGCTACAAATATAATACAATCTATTTGAGTATCAATCTGTCTATAATTTGTTTTATAGACTCCCTGCTCATTGGTTTAGTAACATAATCCGAAGCCCCAGCTGCAATGCACTTTTCGAGTTGACCCACGACAACGTTCGCGGTTAAGGCGATAATTGGGGTTTCAACTCCCATCTCTCTAGCTTTTTCTATTGCCTCATATCCATCCATTTTAGGCATTTGAATATCCATCAAAACAATATCATACTTTTTTTGCTGAAGTGCTAAAATCGCCTCCTCACCATTGCGTGCATCAGCGATAAGAGCATTCGGATAACTTTGAGATATGACAATTCTAGTGAGCAGTAAATTAACTTCATTATCCTCCGCTATCAGGACATTCAGAACTCCATTATTCTGTCCATTATCCGATTCTGCTAGATTAGAATCGTCTTTTACGAGTGAATTACTTTGCTTATTGCCAGATAAAGTTTCAAGATTTCCTAGTATTTCCAATGGCAGGACAGGTGTTTGAAGACATCTTTCCACTCCTAACATTCTGCACATTTCATGAAGCTTTACATTTTCTTTATCATAATACATAAAGAAGGGAAGTGAGCTTAGAGCTGGAATATCGGTATTACTTCTGACGCGTTTTACTGCGATTATACCTTCAGTGGTTTCTGGAAATTCAAAACTCAGAATTGCAGATGGCAGTGGGTTAGATGCCGCGAATAAAATAAATGAAGATACATTTTCAAAAATCTTTGTCTCAAGTCCCACTATTTTCAACAACTCCTCAGCGCTTTGACAGAAAGAATAATCATCTGAGAGAAGTGCTATGTACCCTCCTTCACCATTCCGATATTTTGACTCGGCCTTTTCCTGATAGTCGAATGTTGCATCAAAATAGAACAAACTACCCTTACCGAGCTCACTTTCTAGTAATAACTTACTCCCCATCATTTCCAATAAATTATTAGAAATAACGAGACCTAAGCCAGTACCGCCGTACTTTTTAGTAGTGCTCGTGTCTGCTTGTACAAAAGCTTTAAAAATGAATTTCTTTTGTTCGTCAGATATCCCAATTCCCGTATCAATTATGCTAACACGAATTTTTACTTTCTGATCAAAAATATTTTTTTCTACAACATCAATTCTAAATTCAATACTTCCCTGCTCAGTAAACTTTATTGCGTTTGACAATAGATTCACAAGAACTTGCTTCAATCTCACAGCATCAGCAATAATCCAATTGGGAAGATCTGGATCTAATCGTAGATTGAATCTCAATCCCTTCACTCCAGAAGAGTGTCTGACGAGATTACATGCTGATTCTATTATCACGAATAGCTCTGATGGCTCAGTGGATAATTCTAATTTCCCCGATTCTATTTTAGAAAAATCAAGTACTTGATTGATTAGATCTAGTAAGGTTCGAGCTGAATCCTGAATATTCTTTACATATTGATCTTGAATTACAGTCAAGGAGGTGTCCGAAAGCAATTCAGAAAATCCGACCACCCCATTAAGAGGAGTGCGAATTTCATGAGACATATTCGCTAAGAACTCAGACTTAGCCTTGCTCGCAGCAGTAGCTTCTATAGCAAGTCTGTTTGCTGCTTCTGTGGCTTTTTGAAGTATTCGATTTTGCTCATTACGATGAAGAACAGAACCTAAATTATCCGCAAGAATTTTTAAAAGATGTCGAACATTATTATCCCAAATAACACGGGTTTTTACAGCATCGAAACCCAAAAACCCATAAAACTTATCTTCTGCTCGAACAGGAACTGCCAATAAGCTTTGGATTCCTTGAGGCTCGAGCACTTCACGTTCAGGCCCCCAACTTTCCGGTAATTCACTTAGGTTCTCAATATAGACTTCTTGATTATTTCTCATCAAGGCCATCCAGTTTGGAACGATTTCACAAGGTACATCTTGTAGATTTTCCAATTCTGACGACACTCCTACATTGCACCATTCATGAGTGTTTGAAATTGCATCTCCGGAGTCATTAAACATGAACAAATAAGATCGATCCACGTTTGAGAATTCCCCAATTTCCTTCAAGACATTTTGAAAAGCTCCATCAAAAGAGCTTTCATTCGATTGGATTAATTGTGTAGTAGCTCGAACCAATAACTCTTCAAAATCAGCATGATATTTTATAGCTCTTTCTGCATCGCGCTTTTCTGTAATGTTATCCACTGATACGAGGAAGTGGTCTTTTTTTTTTTTTTTTTTAATTCTCAAAAAAAGTTTTATAAACTCGTAACAAGATGA
>JAIXWP010000028.1 GCA_027491215.1 Flavobacteriales bacterium
GGCTATTCTGTAGTTCTTCAGTTCGATGCTACATGGAATGGACCAGGATGGACATATGCTAATAGTGGTGCACTATCTAGTCTCTACTATGAACATGGGGTCGATTTCGGCGGAAATGTAATCGTGTTATTCCTTGAAGCGGATGGTACTACAAACGCTGAAAGTATTTATGGAATAGGTAGTAATTCTCAGGGCGATTGGACAAGTGTAGTTCCATTTCCAATTATTGATTTACCGGGCATTGGTGGTTATGCCACTGAAATCGGTAACTTATATGAAATTACGTATTACCCTACCATTTATACTATTTGTCCTAACGGCATCGTAACAGAGACAAGCCAAATTTCTGGAACTGAACACTGGGATTTTATTCAGAATCTGGATTGTCAGTCGGTTTATGAAGTCGATGCATACATTCATAACTATTCTGGACCAACCGCAACTTGCAGTGATGTGGAAATTAGTTTCGTTTTGTCTAATCTAGGTCTGAATCCGATTACGACTGGACAAATTACAGTGACTGGTGTTTCTCCAACAATTAACATGACATGGAATGGAAATTTGGGTCATTTGGAGTCTACTCAAATTTCTCTTGGAACAGCTAGTGTTGTTGGCCCTGTTGAAATATCATTTTCGAATTTAGGTGAACAGAATTTTTCTACGAATTCAATTTCACCTAACATATTACTTCCACAGTTTGAAACTTCTAATTTGATACAAGTGGATTTGATGACGGATTGCTGGCCTTATGAAACTTCTTGGGACATCACAGATAGCGATGGAAATGTTATATACACCTCACCAACTTATGGTGATGGAAATTACACCTCACAAGCTGCCGATTTTGATCTTGTCAATATTGCACTGCCTTCTACGGGATGTTATTTCTTTAATATTTATGATTTATTCGGCGATGGAATGAATGGAACACAATGGGGTTGTGGCAATGATGGAACCTTTTCGTTGAATGGATTAGATGGCAGCTTAAATCTCTTAAACAATCTATACAACCTCCCCGAGGGCCAAGATTTTTCTGTTCTTAGCATTCCTATTCATGTGACTGAAATTTTTGAAATTGGCTATAATGTTACATTAAACGTTCGCATGGATGAACAAGTTGTTTCTCCTAACGGGGTTTACTTAGCAGGTAGTTTCCAAGGTTGGCTCCCAGGTAATCCAAGTTATGAAATGCATGATTATGATGGTGACGGAACATATTCCATTAATTTGAATTTGCCTATAGGACAATATCAATACAAATTCGTCAATGGTAATTCATGGATGGAAGTGAATGAATATCCTCCTCTCGAATGTACTATAGATGGAAATCGTTTTATTAATGTCACCGGGGAAATAATTAACGAAACTTATTGCTTCAATAGATGCACAGAGAGTTGCTCTGATCCTGTCGGCCCTCCTACTGGAAATTGCCAAGAAATCTTCATCTCTGAATATGTTGAGGGAACCGCAAATAATAAGGCTCTAGAGATTTACAACCCAACAACTAGCCCTATTGATCTTGGGGCGATGGGGTATCAGATTGGACGATTTGCTAATGGATCAACTACTCCAACTATGATGGATGTGACCGGTATTATTCAACCTCATGATGTCCGAGTATTTGTTTTAGATAAAAGAGATCCTAACGGAACAGGAACTGAAGTGCCAGTGGTAAATGAACTTCAAGCGTTGGCAGATACTTTTGTTAATCCTGTGTTTGCGACAAACTTTTCGCCTTTTTATTTTAACGGAGACGATGCTGTCTTTTTGGCAAAGAACGGTGGAAGTACATTGGTTGACATGATTGGTAAAATTGGAGAGGACCCGGGTGTGGGATGGTTTGATCCAAACGACCCTAATATGACTTCTTTGACTCATGATAAAACATTGGTTCGCAAATCAAATATTGGTGAAGGTGTAACAGCGAATCCTATAGTTTTTAATCCAATGGATGAATGGGATATTTATGACACTGATGACTTTTCACATCTTGGTTGGCATGAGTCGTGGTGCGGAGAAAATACTAGTATTAACGGATGCACCAATCCTCTTGCCTGTAACTACAATCCAGCAGCGACGATTGATAATGGGGATTGTCTTATAGTTGGAGCAGCTTGCGATGATAATAATGCGAATACTTTTGGCGATACAATCAATGGAAGTTGTGAGTGTCTTGGAAGTGCATACAACTACGGTGTGCTGTCTTTAAATGATTATGTGCTGTGTTCTGAGAATACACAAGAAGTGGTTCTTAGCTTCTCATCATTACCTGGCGGAATTTCACAGTACACTTATCAGTGGTATTGCCGAGACGGGATACAGTCAGCTCCATCAGGTAACTCAACATTGGGATGGACCTTGGTTCCAGGGGCAAACTCTTCAATGTATAGTACTGCTGCATTGGAATCAAATAAGACATTTGCTTGCTTTATTACGCCCTTCGCAGGTGTTGGATTGCCTGCGCAATGGGCTTCAGGTGCAATAACTATTGAAGTAGCTAATTTCTCAGCACAGTCTATTATTGGTAACCCGAACATAACTCCATTCACGAACTACGTTTATGTAGTCAATCCAATCGTAGGTAACACCTACAATTGGTCTGTGACTAATGGCGGTATAATTACTGGTCAAGGCACAAATACTGTTACTGTGATGTGGGGACAAAATGGTCCATATCAAATTTCATTGACTGAAAGCAATGGTATCTGTTCTGACGAGTCCACATTATTTGTAGTGAATAATAATTGCTCAATTTCTGTTGCTGCTGTCTCAGCGGATGGCAATGCTTTCTGCCCTGGAACAATAGCCGCTATTCAAGCAGTGACTGGAGCAACTGGCATTACATATCAGTGGTACTTGAATGGTTCGATTTTGAATGGTGAAACAAATGCTGATTTGCAAATCGAGACTGGTGGTAATTATCAAGTCATGATCACACAAGGATCGTGCACAGCAATTTCCCAAACACTCGCCATTACTGAATTACCTGCGGTGATTATTCCTGACCTAGAATTATCGCAAAGCAATCCAGGTTGCTCAGGTGGAAGCGCTATAATCTCTGCTGTTGGTGGTTCATTCAATTCATATCAATGGTCAAATGGAGCAACATCACCTTCTATCGAGGTTACTATTTCTGGTGATTACACCGTGGAGCTTTCAGACAATAATGGCTGCGTTGCTACAGCAGGACCTGTGAGTGTGAATTTTGCATTGCAAGATGTTGTTCCAATTTGCTTGGTGACTGTAGATCCAACAACAGGAAGCAACTTGATTGTTTGGGAGCCTGTGACTTCTGAAGTGACCAGCACATATGTGATTTACAAGGAGACCAATGTGGCTGATGTGTATGCGGCAATCGGTACTGTGGATTATGGCAGCGACGGAATGTTTGAAGATGTGAATTCGAATTCTGCAGTTCAAGCTAGTCGCTATAAGTTAGCGTTGATTGATACATGCGATATTGAATCATCACTTTCAGATTTGCACAAAACCATTCACCTTACATCCAATCTTGGTGTCGGTAATACGGTGAATTTAATTTGGTCGCATTACGAAGGTTTTGCTTTTGGTAGTTATAATATCTACCGCGGAACAGCATCGGATAACATGACTTTGATAGCAACAATCGCAAGTAATTTGAATAGCTATACGGATCTTTTACCATTGACAAACGGATATTATATGATTGAGGTGGAAGGCGTAAGTTGTGATCCAAGCCGCACGCTTCAAACATCAACTTCTAATATTATAAATTATCAAGTGGAAGGAATTGACGAGATAGAAAATTCATCCCTCAAGGTTTATCCTAATCCAGCTTATGATCGAGTTACACTGCAATGCGACGCTACGTTAATCGGCAATACATATGTCATCTTTGATGTCACGGGTAGAGAAATAATCCAAGGAAAAGTAGTCGGAATTACTACTGATATTGCAATCGAACAGTTGAGCAGAGGAGAGTACATTTTAAAGATTGGAAATGATAGAGTGAAGATTGCGAAGCTGTGAGTCGCTTGTGGCTTATGGCTATTGGTTTATGGCATTAGTCAGTCTTGAATTTTGAGAATTGAATTTCGAATCCCGAATCCCGAATTTCGAATTTCGAGAATCCCGAATTTCAATATCTTCGTTCTACCAAACCAATAATTTTTATGGAAACGCTAGACAACAATATTTCTAACAATTCAGAACAAGGCTTTAATGGTCAAATCAGAGACTATATTCTCGAAATCGCACGATGGGCGCGATTTATTGGTATCGTTGGTTTTATAGGCATCGGACTAATGGTCATTTTAGGATTCTACATGGGTGCTGCAATGAACTCGCTATCAAGACCTGAATTTGGAGAAGTGAGCCCTATGGGAGGAATGAGTGGAGGGATTTTCACCTTTGTGTACCTATTGATGGCGGCTTTATATTTCTTTCCTGTTTATTATTTATACAAAAGTGCAATCGGACTTAGAGATGGAATTCGCAATGGAGACATTTCTAGCTTAGAAGAAGGTTTTAGAAACTTGAAATCTCATTATAAATTTGTTGGTATCCTTCTCATTATTGTGCTTTCCATTTATGCACTTTTAATTGTAGGTGGTCTGCTGGTTGCCGCAATGGTGTAACTTTCAATGAACGTATATTAAACTAGACGGTATGACTCCATTGAAATAAATAATGATGAAGTATTTGTTCTCGTGGATTTTGTTTTTGTGGTGTCATACTGCTCTTTCTCAACCCGGCGGTGGTGGAGGGATTTCCATCATACACGTTTGTGATGAAAATCTAGTTGCTATTCAAAGAGCGGACACGTCCTATTCTTGGATGGTATTAAAAATGGACGGTCACGATCCTAATGCTGCCATAGAAAAAGCCCAAATCCCTCTTCAACCTCGCTATTGGTATCAGCATCAGGATGGTCTATTGAGTCTGTCCTGTCCTACAGGTTCACATCGAATAATAGGTATTCATAGCACGGATACTATGATGGTGGATCTTTACAACATCATGGGTGAAAATGGAGCTGGCATAAGTGAGGTGATGGACTCGCTCGTTTTCAGAAAAGGAGCTTTTTCATTTGATTGCGGATATATTGATCAAAAAATGATTCCAACAAGATCTAGAGGAATCACTCCTTCGAGTTTTATTCCACTAGTGGAAGCAGGCATATTAATCGAGTACAATTTTATTCCTTCGAAATTTTTATTAGAAAAAAACTTTAGTGCATCGCACATGCTTGAACTCGCATCACAATGTGTTTACGAATACAAACGCTATAACGAGGGAATAGAATGGGCTAATAAAGCAAGAGAGAAAGGACTGAATAAGGTTGACGATCGACGAGCTCGAATGACAATAGCAAAAGGAGAAGAAGGCTTGGGTAATCTAGAGCAAGCTTATGACATTGTTCGCAGTATGCATGAGAATTCACCGGATGCAGCAGTATATACTATAGAGCTTGAACTTCTCAAAAAAATGGGGCGACACCAAGAAGCACTTGAAATACATGATTGGATTTGTCGCGATGGCGCTCATTGGAATATCTCCTCAAGAGCTATTTATAGAGCGACTTACTTAAAAGATTACTGGGGCGCTCTAAATGATTGGGATCAGATCATTAATAATATTCCTGAGAAATACATTACTGATAGATGGATGGGTTCTAATGAATATGGATATGCCTACTCTCAAAGAGCTCTAGTACAATTCGCGCTAAACAATCCATCTAAAGGCTATTCTGATTTCTATCATTCGATGTATTTTTTCGGAAATGAACAACAAATTCCCACGATACTGAATGCGCTTGACTCATTGGATAGAAGAGGGTTCAATGATCCGAAGGTCCCTCTCATACGAGCGATGGCTTCAATGCGGGCTGGAATGGATTACATGAATACGGATAGACAAAAAGAAAGTGCTTATGAAAAAGCAATAAAATATTTTGATAAGGTAGATAAGTCTTATCGAAATTTTGGTGATTACTATTTCTTCTTAGCTGAAGCTCATTTTCTCTATAAAAAATATGATGAAGCCTATGCTGCAATTCAAACGGCTTTCAAATACGATGATGAAAATCCACGATATTATATGATGCGATATGTGATTCGCATTCGCTTAGATGGCGATAGAAAAACAGGTGCGGATGAGGACCGTGTGAGGTCAAACGAACTTTCACAGAAGGCCAAATACCCTATCAAATAAGGCGAAGTAGTGAGACTACATATTCAGCCACAATCCTTATTCCATCGTAGTTAATATACTGAGCATCATCCGTGGGTTGATGATAATCTGAATGCAATCCTGTGGAGATGTTGATACAAGAAATGCCAGACCGAGTGTTCGTTCGGGTATCGAATAGCTCAAGTTTTTCAGCAGGGTTATAATTGATTTTGATAGGTCTTATTTCAAATACTTTATTGCTGTCGAAGTTGTGTGTCACTCGAAGTGTAGGGCTAGCATTATCAAGGCGACCGACCATGTCAAAGTTGATGTGTGCTTTAACGGGTTTAAATTTTTTCTTTTTTGATATCTCTTCAAATGCTTGTGAGCCGTACAGTCCAATCTCATGAGCGGAATAGAAAACGATGAGGTAATTATATTGATCTGGTAAAAAATTGAGAAGCTCGAAAACGAGTGTTACTCCTGAGGCATTGTCATCTGCTCCATTGTGAACCTCAATCTTACCGGGAGCTTTAGAAAGCGCTCCGCCCATTCCGATGTGATCATAGTGAGCACTGATGATAATAGTTTGATCTTTTTTATTATTAATATAGAAATAGCCATTGCTGCACTGTATTGAATCATTTTCACCAATGGGTGCATAGAATAATTGTTTTTTCAATTTGATTTTTCCATGTACACGAAGCTCTTTTCCAATAAAATCAAGACTCTTTTTTTCATAAACACTTCCTGCTTTTCTTCCTTGGAGGCTATCGTTAGCGAGGGTTTGCAGTAAAATTTTCGAGTCCTCTCTTGTCCATGAAAAGTCTTGTGCAAACAGAAGATGAGTTTGTACAATTACGAAAATGAAAAAGAGAATTATGCGCATACTGCAAAGAAAAAAGAAAAGACGTCCGAAGACGTCTTTTCTGTGGTTCTAATATTTTTATTGATTACCTCTTAGCAGGTGCATTCAAATGAGCTGGAATCGTACCGAATTGGATTGCGTTACCATCCCACCACATACCAAGAGCAGCACCATCAAGATTGCCATCTGAGTATAATACCTGAGATACGTTGCGATCGAAGTCTGATGCAGAAACCATTGCTGTAGCAGCATCAACAACAGCGTTGTCGATTCTGTTACCTACGGCAATCCATGAAATAGCAACATTGCTGCTACCATTACCCATTTCTTTTACATAGAATCCTGTCTTAGAAACAGACTGAACATATACACCGTTACACTCGCCATTTGCAGAAACAGTCACTACTGGATTTTCTCCAAGAAGTGCAGCGTACTTGCTATCAAATGCGATGAACGTAGTTCCGTTGTTCAAGTTAGCATTGCCTTTTGCATATAGTGTTGCTTCCATGCTTGTTACTGCATAAACTGGAGTAACAATGCCGTTATTAGAAACAAGCTCTACATTTTTACCTACTGTATAAGTATTACCTTGATTGTAGGTCGCGAATAAGCTTCCAGAGTTTAATTGACCAATAGTAGCACCCTTCGAGAAGCTACCAACAAAGTCACTAAAGAAACCACCGCCAATACCAGCACCACCAGCCGCTGGCAAGAAACCTCCACCAGAAGCATATGCAGAGTTTCCGTAAACTCCATAGTTAAGAAGTCCTGAGCTACGGTATCCAAGGGAACCCCAAGTAAGTCCGTTAACATCAGCACCCATTACACCACCACAACGAGAGTAGTCGTTATAGTTCCATCCGCCGACTCCCCACGTATAAACATCTCCCCAGAAATTAAATCCTGCGGTAGCTGAGTTACCAGTTATTTGCGAATAGCCCGTTCCGTCATTTTGGGAATCACGAGTTCTATAACCGAAGAGTGAGTGCTGACCATCGCCATTTGCAGTCAATTGTGATCTGTACACATACATTTGATAGATCAGTGATGGCGAAATATTAATTGAAGTACTTGTTCCATTGTCTTGGAAAAGAGAATTACCGATCGTTGAACCAGTACTAGTCCACTTTGGTAAATAATTATTTGTTCCACTTCCAGTGACTCCAACACCACCAGCAGAAACGTTACCAGATGCATCTGTTACAAGTGTGCGCGTACCAACACCTGCTGCAGAGCCAATGGTTAAATTAGTTGTAGATAAACGTGAAGCACCGTTATTCCAAGTAAGACCTGAAGACCCAGCAGCAGTTCCCGCTGCGTTGTATATAACTTGTGTATCACTGCCACCTACTGGTCCTGCTGGTCCTTGCGGACCAGTTGCTCCTGTCGCTCCAGTAGCACCTGTTGCTCCAGTCAATCCGATGGGACCTTGTGCTCCAGTTGCACCCGCTGGACCTGTTGCACCAGTTAATCCGATTGGGCCTTGTGCGCCCGCTGGACCGGTTGCTCCAGTCAATCCGATTGGGCCTTGTGCTCCTGTTGCTCCCGCTGGTCCTTCTGGACCTTCTGGTCCTTCTGGGCCTTGAGCACCTGTCGCTCCCGTTGCACCAGTTAATCCGATTGGGCCTTGTGCTCCCGTTGCACCAGTTGCACCTGTTGGACCCGCTGGTCCTGCTGGTCCTGCTGGTCCGGTTAGACCAGTCGCTCCTGTTGCGCCAGTTGCTCCCGTCGCACCTGTTAATCCGATTGGTCCTTGTGGTCCTGTAGCTCCAGTTGCACCTGTAGCTCCTGCTGGACCTGTCGCACCAGTCATTCCCATTGCGCCCATTGGTCCTTGTGGTCCAACTTCGCCTTGTGGTCCGGTTGCACCTGTTGCGCCTGTAGCTCCCGCTGGCCCTTGTGGACCTGTTTCTCCTTGAGCTCCTGCAGGTCCTTGTGGTCCTGTTTCACCCTGTGGTCCTGCCACGCCACCATTCAATGCATACAATGCGAATGGAACGCTTAATAATTCTTGTGTTCCGGTAATTGTGTAGTTGGTTCCGCCCGTTACATCTGTTTCTGTTTTGATGAAATATGGACCGTTTTCCCAGTCGATATTAGCAAATACACCAGATGTTACGTTGCCGGTTCCGATTTGCAATGAAACGAGTCCATTTGCATTAGTACCAACAGTGTGATTTTCGGTATAAACTGCATTTCCATTTTCTGAGCCTTGCAAAATGCTGATTTGCATTCCAACATTTGAGTTCGTTACTAGATCGTTTGATGCGTCTCTAACAACAGCTTGAAAGCTCATTTTTTGTGGTGACTGCGCATAGCTCAAAATAGCCATGAATAAAGCAATCACAGTTAAAAGTGATTTTGTAAAAGTTCTCATAGTAAATAGTTTTAGTGTGTTTTGATGACTTTGATAGTATTCGTTTCAACGCCTGATTTGTTGTACAACTTCAGATAGTACATACCATTAGACAAATCACTGAGATTGATTTGGGTTTGCGCAGCACGAATGGTTTCAGCTCTTACAAGCTGTCCCAATGCATCAAACATGCGCAGACTTAAATCACCGTTGTGACCTGCAATGTTGAGTTGAATAAACTTTGAAGCTGGATTAGGAAATACGCTGATATCATACTTTCCTCCCCATTCTTCAACTCCAATAATTTCGAATAATTCATAGGGTTGCTGAACTCCCCATGTAAGTACGCCGTCATTAGAAGAACTGAAGCTGTAATCGATTTGGCCAACGGAATAGCTTACGCTACCGCCACCTCCAGAGGCATCGCCCCCAGCACTTAAACTTGCGCTTTGAGAAAACGCAGCATGCGACATGCCGAGCACGGTCGCACACAAAACGAGTTTGTGGATAAAATTCATTAGTTATAAGTTAAGAACCAAGGGAAATGTAATGATTCTGAATTACCCCACAACTCTTTTTTTCAACTGTTCAAACAATCCAATGTTAATTTATCTTTGGCCTATGCAATTAAGAGCGGAGAACATTGTAAAACGATACGGACCACGCACGGTAGTGAAAGGTGTTTCTTTTGATGTAAGTCAAGGGGAGATTGTGGGATTGTTGGGTCCAAATGGTGCAGGAAAGACGACTAGCTTTTATATGGTGGTCGGATTGATCAAGCCAAACGAAGGTGCAATTACACTGGATGGGAAAGTGATCACAGAAGAACCAATGTATCGAAGAGCTCAACTTGGTGTGGGATACCTACCACAAGAAGCGTCAGTCTTTAGAACGCTTTCGGTAGAAGATAATATTAAAGCGGTTCTTGAAATGACGAAGCTCTCGAAAAAGGAGCAGTCAATAAAGTTAGATAGTCTTCTCGATGAATTCGGTTTAACGCCTAAGAGAACTTACATAGGAAATCACTTGAGCGGTGGTGAAAGAAGACGTACAGAAATTGCTCGAGCACTCGCTACAGATCCAAAGTTTATTCTACTAGATGAACCTTTTGCAGGAGTGGATCCTATAGCTGTAGAAGATATCCAGCGCATTGTCGCTCAGTTGAAGTTAAAGAATATCGGTATTTTAATTACCGATCACAATGTTCAAGAAACATTGAGCATCACTGATAGAGCTTACTTATTGTACGATGGCGAAATATTGAAATCAGGCACCGCTGAAGAGTTGGCGTCTGATGAAGTGGTAAGAAGAGTCTACTTAGGTCAAAACTTTGAGTTGAAAAGAAGTAAGATATTGTAATAACGTCTTTTCGTTTCATTAAAAGAACATCTGATCTGATTAATTCAACCTACGATTTTTATAGATTAGGTTCAATCCAGTCGCCGTGCTCTTTAATTAAATCAATCAACTCCTGCACAGCGTGCTCTTCAGTCACATTCTTTTTAACTACTGTTTTTTCCTTATAAAGAGTGATTTTTCCAGGACCTGTGCCAACATATCCGTAATCGGCGTCAGCCATCTCGCCGGGACCATTCACAATGCAACCCATGATTCCGATTTTGATGCCCTTTAAATGAGAAGTGCGCGAACGAATTTTAGCAGTGGTTTCTTGTAAATCAAAAAGCGTGCGACCGCAGCTCGGACATGAAATGTATTCTGTCTTGGAAATTCTTGTACGAGTTGCTTGAAGTATGCCAAATGCGGTGCTATTCACACGCTGCATTGGAAGTTCTGGTGCGGATACAAATACTCCATCTCCTAAACCATCTAATAGCAAAGCACCCGCATCTGTAGGTGCATATAGCATAAATTCATCCTCAGTAAGTCCAGTGTACTTTCTTGAAATAATCACAGGAACGTGCAGTTCGTTTTTTAACAATGAAAAGAAAAACGCACGCATATCCGCTACTGCATGTGTGTTTTCAGTCTCTAAAATCAGCACAAGCCCCGGATGTGTTGTAAACAGCGTGATATCATTTTCAGTAAATGAATCGGCTGAAACTTTTAAGAAATGTAAACCGAATGAACGTTCGTTCGGGAGATAATTTTCTCTGCTGAATAATGGATAACAACGCGGCTGATCAGAGACGTTTTTCCAGTACTCGTAATCATATATTAGTCCTAGAGTACCAGGAATTTCAAATGTTACAGCGTTTTGACCGCAGTAGATATAATCACAAGCCATATCACTAAGGTTCCATTTATCCAATGGCACACTATAGTTGTAGCCGACACCAAATAATGATGCAGCAGTGATTTCATTCTTGTGGCTGTAATCCATTATCACACGCGGAACCTGACGTTGACCAATATTTTCAACTTCGGAAGAATGTCTGCGTGTGTATTCAAAAGGGTTAACCATTGGTTGAACCGGAGTGATAGGTCGCGCCGTAGCGGCGCGATTCACATATCTGTCGGCCAACATTTTTGCAACTGGTATTTCTGCTTCTGGCTCTTCTGTAAGTGATACGCGAATGGTGTCACCAATTCCATCTTCGAGCAATGTGCCAATTCCAACTGCAGATTTAATTCGTCCATCCTCACCATCTCCAGCTTCTGTCACACCTAAGTGTAGAGGGTAATTCATACCGTGCTTCATCATTTCCGAAACGAGTAAACGATATGCTTGCACCATCACTTGAGGATTGGAAGCCTTCATTGATATCACGATTTCGTGGAAGTCATGATCTCGACAAATGCGAAGAAACTCCATAGCGCTTTCTACCATCCCTTGCGGGGTGTCGCCATACCTGCTCAAGATGCGATCGCTGAGCGAACCGTGGTTGGTGCCAATGCGCATCGCGGTGCCATTTTTTTTACATAATAAAACCAATGGAGTGAAGCGATCACGAATGCGGTCTAGTTCTGCCTGATAGCTTTCGTCGGTATAGTCTATTTCTTCAAACTTCTTTTTATCGGCGTAATTTCCTGGATTGACGCGCACTTTTTCCACGATACCCGCAGCAACTTCCGCAGCGTTTGGAGTGAAGTGAATGTCTGCAACAATGGGGGTATTGTATCCTTTTTCACGAAGCGCTTGCTTAATGGGGGCAAGGTTTTCAGCATCGTTTTTACTAGGTGCAGTAATACGCACAAGCTCGCACCCGGCCTCAATCATGCGAATACTTTGAGCCACTGTCGCTTCTGTATTCATGGTGTCGGTGGTGGTCATACTCTGAAGTCGAATGGGCTGATCTCCACCAAGAAGAAGATCTCCAATTTTTACTTCACGCGTTTTAAATCTGCTGTATGAAAATAGGTCGTTACAATACACGGTGTTCCGAATTAGTGATGGTAAAAGTAAAAAGTCCAGAGCAAGAGATTTTGTTCATCTTTTGCACTGGACTTTTTTATTTTTCAAAAAAAATTATTTCGAAGCTTCAAAGCGACGAGTTACCTCATCCCAATTGATAACATTGAAAAACGCCGAAATGTAGTCTGGACGGCGGTTTTGGTAGTTTAGATAGTAAGCGTGTTCCCATACATCCAAGCCAAGAATTGGAGTACCACCGCAACCGATGCCTGGCATCAATGGGTTGTCTTGGTTCGCAGATGAACAAACTTCTACTTTACCACCTTTCTGAACGCAAAGCCAAGCCCAGCCTGAACCGAAGCGAGTTGTTGCTGCCTTAGCAAATTCTGTTTTGAAGTTTTCATAAGAACCATAAGCTGCATTGATAGCCTCTGCTACTGCGCCTGTTGGCTCACCACCTCCGTTTGGAGACATGACTTCCCAAAACAAGTTGTGATTATAAAATCCACCTCCGTTGTTACGGATGGCAGGGGTATCAAACCCTTTCACCAAAATTTCTTCAATGGTTAAGTTTTCGAGTGGTGTGCCTGCGATCGCCGCATTGAGATTGTTGGTGTATGCCGCATGGTGTTTGTCATGGTGAATCTCCATGGTGCGAGCATCGATATGTGGCTCCAAAGCGTTGAATGCGTAAGGAAGCGCTGGTAATGTGAATGCCATAATAATTAAATTTTGGTCAAAAATAGGAATAATAAATCGAGTAAAGGATATGCTGTTCAATCATTGGGGAATCTTAACAGTGAACATTTCGCTTGTGTTGATCGTGGTTGATAACTCGTTAAATTTGTTGAAAGCCGCGGCTATCTATTGTCTTAACAATAAGAATATATTTGTGACCGACTTGGATAAACAAAAAGTCCTTGTTTTACAAGGCTTTTGGACAAGGTTTAGGAATAGATAACTTAGAGAAACCAACACGCATGGGCATTTTCAGCTTCCTTACACAGGAAATTGCCATAGACCTGGGTACTGCAAACACGATCATCATCCAAAACGACAAAGTTGTGGTGGATGAGCCGTCTATCATAGCGCGAGATCGCGCTACAGGGAGAACGGTTGCAGTAGGTCGCGCCGCGCAACAAATGCACGGTAAAACACACGAAAATATCAAGACGATTCGTCCCCTGAAGGATGGTGTAATCGCGGATTTCCATGCTGCAGAAGATATGATCAAAGGAATGATCAAGATGATCAACCGAAGCAAGGGTGTATTTCAACCCTCTCTTCGTATGGTGATCTGCATCCCTTCTGGTATCACTGAAGTTGAGAAAAGGGCCGTACAAGATTCCGCTGAACATGCTGGTGCTAAGGAAGTGTTCTTGATTCACGAGCCAATGGCTGCTGCAATTGGTATCGGAATCGACGTGGAAGAACCAATGGGAAACATGGTAATCGACATCGGAGGTGGTACTTCCGAAATCGCTGTCATCGCTCTTGGTGGTATCGTAACAGACAAAAATATTCGTGTGGCGGGTGATGAACTCACTCAGGACATCGAAGAATACATGCGCCGTCAGCACAACATCCTCATCGGAGAACGTACAGCGGAGCAAATCAAAATCGAAGTTGGAGCAGCGCTTCCAGAACTCGATAATCCTCCTTTGGATTATAGCGTTCGCGGTCGCGACTTGATGACAGGTATTCCAAAAGAAATCTCTGTTTCTTATTCTGAAATCGCTCACGCTCTCGATAAGTCAATTTCTAAAATCGAAGAAGCAATCATGAGCTGTCTTGAAAATACACCGCCTGAGCTTAGCGCGGATATTTACAAGACTGGTATCTATCTCGCTGGTGGTGGTGCTTTGTTGAGAGGTCTTGATAAGAGAATCTCTATGAAAACGAAACTTCCAGTACACGTAGCTGATGATCCTTTGCGCGCAGTAGCTCGTGGAACAGGTATCGCGTTGAAAAACGTGAACAAGTTCCAATTCCTAATGCGTAGCTCATAGTATTTGCAACTATTCTGAAGCAATAGGTATTTCGGATTATGAGGAATATTCTTGGTCTTATACAACGCTTTTATGTATTCCTGCTTTTCCTAGTACTGCAGGGATTTGCGCTATTTGTATTATTCGAGAATAACAATTTTCAAAAGGCTGAATTCCTTACGCATAGTAAAGATTGGACAGGCAAGATTTATTCTTGGAGAACAAACTTGAAAGAGTACTGGATATTGGATGAAATCAACGACCGTCTCTCTCTTGAAAATGCCATCCTTCGCAGCCGACTCCCAGAAAATATGTTGGTCATCAATCAAGATCAATACCGCCCCACTTCTGATACTGGTGCTGTGCAGAGATACATCTATCGCGATGCACACGTCGAAAACGTCACGCTAAACAGAGAATCGAATTATCTTATGATTAATAGAGGCTCAATAGGTGGATTGAAGCGCTCGATGGGGGTTATCAGTAATGGGTCAATTGTAGGTATTGTTAGTAGTGTGAGTGATAATTTTGGTGTTGTAATGCCGATTCTTCATAGCAAGTTTAGAGCTAGCGTCCGCATGAAAGGAAGCCGTGATTACGGACTACTTGCTTGGCCAGGTGGTTCTCCTGAGATCGCTGATGTAAGAGAAATTCCAAAACACGTTCCTGTGGAAGTTGGTGATACCGTTATCACTTCTGGTTTCTCTGATTATTTCCCTGCTGACATGATGGTGGGATACGTGGAGAGCTTGGATGATCAACCAGAAGAGAATTTTCATAGAATTAAAATTAGACTGAGCACGGACTATAGAAAACTAGAGTACGTTCAAGTCATCGAAGATTTATATAAACCAGAACAAGATTCACTTTTACAAGAAGTGCAAGCATTAGATGCCATTAACAATCCTCATTAATATCATTCGAATCGCTTTCTTAATTCTCCTCCAGTGTTTGGTGGTGAATAGAATGCAGCCGCTCGATGGCTTGATATTGCCATGGATTTATATTTTCGGAATTCTAATGCTTCCTTTCGAAACGCCCCGTTGGCTTGTCCTTGTAATCGGGTTTTCAGTTGGGTGGATCATGGATTTGTTAAGTGGCCCTCCGGGATTGCACACGTCGGCCTGTCTATTATTGGCGTTTTTACAACCGCTCGTTCAGAAATTGTTTTCACCTCGTGAAGGTTATGAAGTAACACAACGCCCAACGGTGCAAAGTATGGGGCTGCCTTGGTATATTACCTATGCAGCAATTCTTACTTTCTTTCATCACACCTGGTTGTTCTTTTTAGAAGTGCTTCGCTTCTCCGATTTTTTCTATCAATTACTACACATCATCATGAGTACTGCTGCTACAGTGATTCTTATGACGATAGGTCAATATTTAATTTATACTTCTAAAAATTCACAGCAGTGAATCTTGACGGACGCAGAATAACCATTATTCTCATCGTTTGTGCTATAGGTATAATCTATGCACTGCGTCTGCTTTCCCTGCAAGTCTTGAATGACGAATGGAAAAATAGAGGTACCGCACTTACAGAAAAGGAAGTTATCGTTTATCCATCTAGAGGTTTGATCTATGATCGAAATGGAAAGCTCTTGGTAACAAATCAAACTGTTTACGATTTGATGGTGTTGCCAAAAGATGTCAAACCATTTGACACGATTGCTTTCTGCGAATTGGTAAGTCTTACAAAGGAAGAATTGGTTTCTGCTCTGAAAAAGGCGGTGAGTTGGCCCAATGTGCGTTATAAACCATCACCTGTAATCAAACAAATTACACCTCCTGAATTCGCTCGTATTTCGGAGAACCTTTACAAGTACCCTGGTTTTTTCGGCACCCCTCGTACACTCCGCACCTACCCACAAAGTATTGGTGCACTGCTACTCGGCGACGTGGCCGAAATTGATAAACGCGAAATGGACAAAAATCCAGACTATCGCAGAGGTGACTACATCGGAAAAAGTGGTATTGAAAAATCATATGAAAATGAACTGCGCGGAACGCGTGGAGTCAAATATGTGTTTCGTGACAACCTAGGTGTAGAGCGAAATGTAGCAGAAGGAGAGCTCGATATAGCAGCGGTGGAAGGAACAGATCTGATCGCTACAATTGATGCAGAACTTCAGCGATACGGTGAAGAATTGATGGTGAACAAACGCGGTTGTATCGTGGCCATCGAACCTGCTACCGGTGAAATCCTAGCGTTAGTAAGTGCTCCTACCTACGATCCTAACTTGTTGGTGGGACGCGCTCGTGGTCGCAATTTCAATTTGCTCAACACAGATCCTCAGAAACCATTGTTCAATCGCGCTACGCAAGCACAATACCGACCTGGTTCGATTTTTAAATTAGCACAATCGCTTGCTGCATTGCAAATCGGAGCCATCACTCCACAAACACGGATCCAGTGCAATAGAGGAATCATCGGATGTCACGGCAGTCACTCTTATGATGATTTGGAAATGGCGATCGTTCACTCTTGCAACCCTTATTTCCGAGGTGTGATGCAGCGCGTAGTGGAAGGAGATCGTGACAAAACAAGTCGTTTCAAAGATGCTCGTATCGGTTTGGATATATGGCAAGGTTACATCAAACGCTTTGGCTTCGGAAGTAATTTGAATACAGATATTCCTGGTGTGAAATCAGGTCTTGTTCCAGGTGTTGCCTACTATGACAAGTGGTACGGCGAATTGCAGTGGGCATTCTCAACGATCTATTCACTAAGTATTGGTGAAGGTGAAATGTTGATCACGCCAATTCAAATGTGTAACCTCGCGTGTATCATTGCTAATCGTGGCTATTATGTGCCACCACATACTGTAAAACAAATCGGAGTAGGTGGATTGCCAAGAGAAGAATATCGCGTGCGTTATGAGACCGGCATTGACACCGCTCACTTTACCACGGTGATCAACGCTATGGAAAAAGTGGTGGGACCAGGTGGTACAGCAGGTCGAGTGAAATTGAAGGATATAGTTATTTGTGGAAAAACAGGAACGGTGCAGAATGAACCGAAAGAAGACCACGCCGTGTTTGTTTGCTTCGCGCCAAAGGTTAATCCGAAAATTGCGATGGCCGTGTATGTGGAGAATGCTGGATTCGGTGGTACTTGGGCGGCGCCTATCGCGAGCTTGATGATTGAAAAATACCTCAACGATACCACATCGAACAAGGCCGCGGAGAAATTATTACTTGAATCAAACTTCCTGAATCGATGAAGAATAGCCAAAGCATAGCACTTGGAAGAGTTGATTGGGGAACAGTCATCCTGTATGTTGTTCTTGTATTATTCGGGTGGATGAACATTTATAGCGCTGCCTATGATTCATCACAACCGATGATTTTGGATTTCGATAAAGAGTATGGAAGACAAGCTATTTGGATTTTGGTTTCTTTCTTTTTGGCGCTTTTTGTTCTGTACGTTGAAGGTGATTTTTTCAATAAATTCTCTCCATTTATTTATGGGTTTTTTGTGCTACTTCTCGGGCTGGTCTTGGTAATCGGTAAAGAGGTGAACGGCGCTAAAGCTTGGTTTGGAGTAGGCGCTTTCGGTATTCAACCATCGGAGTTTTCTAAAATTGGCGTCAGTCTTTTATTGGCAAAATATATTTCTTCCACAGGAGCAAAGTTCAAAACATGGAAGACAAGAATTATCGCGGCAGCGATAATTGGCTTGCCTGCAGGACTTATTCTACTTCAACCAGACGTAGGGTCAGTATTGACTTTTGTTGCGTTCATATTCGCTATGTATCGCGAGGGCTTATCGGGCAACGTTCTCATCATTGGCCTCGGTGCAATTGTATTCGGAGTACTCAGTATTGTGAGCGGTGCAGGATCCATCGATTTCCCTTTCGCGGGAGAACAGAGCGGAATTTATTTGCTCATTCTCATTGTGGCGCTTTTGGCGATCGGATCATTAATCGTGGTGAAGAATTTCATTGTTCCTCGAAATAGAAAAACGCTTTATTGGATCATCGGTATTTCTGCAACGGCGAGTATCATGTTTTCTTTTTCGGTGAGTTACATCGTAGAAAATGTGCTCGAAGGCCATCATCGCGAGAGAATTTATGTGATGCTGTCAATGCCCGTGGAAAGAGAAGGAGCTACCTATAATAGTGAAATGGCAAAAATCACGGTTGGCTCTGGAGGCTTTATCGGGAAAGGATTTTTGGAGGGTCCAATGACGCAGAATAATTACGTTCCTGAACAATGGACAGACTTTATCTTCAGTGCTGTGGCGGAGGAGTGGGGTTTTATTGGAAGTATTGTAGTGATTGGATTGTTTGTCTATCTAATTATTCGAATCATTAACATGGCCGAGCGACAGCGCTCACAATTCTCGCGAGTTTATGGTTACTGTGTAGCGAGTATCTTATTTTTTCACTTGATGATTAATGTGGGGATGGTTATTGGATTGGCACCTATCATCGGTATTCCATTGCCATTCTTCAGTTACGGGGGATCATCGCTTATGGGCTTTACGTTATTGTTATTTATCTTCCTTCGCTTGGATGCTGAACGCTTAAGCGCATTCAGATAAATTTTAAGTACTTATCTTTGCTTCAGTGACCAATATCTATAGACATATCGGACGTTACACATTGATGTTAGTCAATGTATTCACGAGACCTGAAAAAAGAAAGTTGTATCGCAAACTTATCATTGATGAAATTGATAAAATTGGGATTCAATCACTCGGTATCGTGGCACTCCTCGCTTTGTTTATGGGCGCTGTTGTAACACTTCAAACAGCGGCAAACATTGACAGCGGATGGATTCCAAAATGGACGATAGGGTTCACAACTCGACAAACAATGATTCTGGAGTTTTCTTCTACCATCGTTTGTCTGATTTTAAGTGGTAAGGTGGGAAGTAATATTGCGTCTGAGATTGGCACTATGCGTATCACAGAGCAAATTGATGCAATGGATATTATTGGGGTTAACTCTGCTAGTTATCTGGTGCTCCCAAAAATCATCGCGTCAATAATCATATTCCCATTTCTGGTAATCATTGCAATGGCCTGTGGAATCACAGCTGGCGCACTTATCGGGACATCCACTGGGGTTATTTCACTAACAGATTATGAATACGGGCTTACCTATTCATTCGAGCCTTTTCAAGTCTCCTATACTTTGATTAAATCTGTTGTATTCGCATTTATTATTACAAGCGTTTCGTCTTATCACGGTTACTATACCAAGGGCGGAGCGCTTGAAGTAGGGCAAAGCTCAACACGAGCTGTTGTGTATAGCATTATTCTTATCATGATTTCAAACTACATCCTTACTCAATTGCTGCTTTTATGATTCAAGTAAAGGACATATCGAAGAGCTTTGAGTCAAATGATGTTTTGAAAAATATCACGATTGATTTCCATCCTGGAAAAGTCAACTTCATTATAGGTCGAAGCGGCTCTGGAAAATCAGTACTCACAAAGTGTATTGTTGGTTTGATGGAAGTGAATAAGGGTGAGATTTTGTTTGATGGAAGAAATTTCACGGCAATGGATCGCTGGGACCGCAGAGGCATTCGTCAAGAAATGGGCATGCTATTTCAAGGAAGCGCCTTGTTTGATAGTATGACGGTAGAAGAGAATGTGATGTTTCCTTTGAAAATGTATAGCAACATGACAAAACAGGAAATGCAAGCGAGAGTCGATTTTTGCTTGGAGCGCGTCAACCTTTCAGGAAAAAATAAATTATTCCCAAGTGAGATTTCAGGTGGTATGCAAAAAAGAACGGGGATCGCGCGGGCCATTTCGATGAATCCAAAATATCTTTTCTGCGATGAGCCCAACAGCGGACTCGATCCTGAAACAGCTATTGTGATTGATAATCTCATCAAGGAAATTACTTACGAATTCAACATCACTACTGTTGTGGTGAGTCACGATATGAATTCGGTTATTGAAATTGGAGACTTCATCAACTTCATTTATAAAGGAGAAATGTGCTGGCAAGGAGATCGAAGTCAGATTCTTCGATCAGATAATGACATTCTCAACAACTTCGTATTTCCATCAGAATTCATGAAGGAAATCAAGGATGTTCTTCGTCGTGAAAGATAGCTATTACGTTAATTTTTAGGGATATAATTGTGTTCACCGAATAAATGTCTTAAATTCGGTTGTTGCTTAACACCTCACGATGAACACACTCTACGCAATAGTACTTGGTTGTACTAGCCTTTTCTTAAGTTTCTCTCCTTCCTCTATTTCTGAAAAACCTGAGGCAAAAGAACGAATTATGGCTTTGGTTCTTTCAGTAGACTCTGTCGATGTTAAGTCAGGGAAAACGCTATATCAATTATGTTTAGGCTATGAGTTAGGGGGACGTCAATTTGCTTCATGCGCCCCCATGATATTGAAAGATTCATTGTTTGCTGGCGACAGAGTAGTAATCGATGTGGATGCAGATGAGCCGGAGTCCTGGAAATATAGAGAGTATCTACCTGATGCAACATTGAGCGGAGATAGTCTGTTAATCACAGGCTGGGTTGAAGGAAGAGGGGAAGAACCCTTGAAAATTAATATAACGCAACCTACCGAAACTAGAGAGCTTAATTTTCAGAGTGATTTGTATTTTTTCATAGTGGATCATTTGACGGGTTCAAAAATCAAATTTCAAGGAGTTGGTGAAAAGTCAAAAACGTTCCACGTGCACCGAGCGGTTATTGGCACACCAGCCATCGTTTATTTGGATCTGAATTTCGCTCAAGATACACTAGCGTCTGAAGCCGATCTAGTTTTTGATAAAGCACAAGACAATTGGGTATTCAAAGTGAAATAATTCGCTTTATCTTTGATGTATGAAGAAAGCAATATTCATTTTAGCACTTCTAGGACTAATTGCCACAAGCTGTGCAAGCAATAAGAAAAATCGCTGTAACACCTGTCCGAAGTGGGAAGATAGAGTTGAAACAGTGGGTGAGGTGAAGTGAAAAATTCTACAAATTTAGAGTCTGCATTAGAGCGCTTTTTACCAGAGAGCGCATTAAAACTCGCGTGTGATAAATTACGAGAGTATCCCCATCACTTAATCATTACGCAGCCGAGATCAACCAAGCATGGAGATTTTCGAACTGCCGGTCATCGGGGCGATCGACATGAAATTACAGTAAATGGCAACTTGAATAAGTATGCCTTTTTAGTGACGTTGATGCACGAGTTGGCACACTTGGTTGCGCATGTCAAGTATGGCCCAAGAATCAAACCCCACGGTGAAGAGTGGAAGCAAAGTTTTCGCGAAACGCTCGGTCCATTTCTAGAATCAGAGATCTTTCCTGGTCCAATTAGAGCGGCATTACGAATGTATCTGCGTGATCCGGGCGCAACTACTCATAGCGATTCACGATTATTCCTTGAGCTCTCGCGCTACGATAGAATGAGTCCCAATGTGAAGCTGCTCATAGATGTTCCTGAGGGTGCCTTGTTTATTTATGGCCGCGAACATCGCGTATTTAAAAAGGGCACTCAGCTGCGCAAACGTTTCCAATGCATCGAGGTCAGCACGAATACCGTTTATCTATTCGATCCGGTTGCAAAGGTGATGGTGAAATAGAGATCAATTACAAGTGACAAGTGACAAATTAAAATAATTTTGCGTTTCATCCCAATGAATCGCAGAGCCCCGCTGCAGCGCGGCTTCAATCTTTTTATTGTGCTTGGCTGAAATTCCGAATTTCGAATCGAAAAAGAAAAACCCCATCATTTCTGACAGGGTTTTACCGATTTGTTTGGGTTAATTACTATAGAATCTGATTCTATGTCTTTTGAAATTTCAATGTCTTTACTTTTCCGCTCGCACCAGTAATCTGAATAATGTAAATACCTCTGCGAAGAGAATCTACTGCATCCAAACGAACTGCTATACATGCATCGCCTTGTGTATCTGGTTTGATTTGAGAAATGATTTTTCCTGTAAGGTCTTTGATCACTACCGTAATTTCTTCGTGCACTGGCTCGTCAAATGTGAGCGTGGCTTTCGATTCTACTGGGTTTGGTGAAATAGAAGCAGTAGCAATTGGGTTATTGCTTTGGGCAATACCTGCTGCGCTTATCAATAGGGCGGTAAATAAGAATAGTATTTGTCTCTTCATATACCTGGGGGTTTTATAGTTTCAAAGCAAACTCCTTGCCTCTTATTTATAAAACGCATAACAAATGTAATGGTTTCATTTCAATTTGAAAAAGAAACCTAATAGAATGTTTCTGTTGATTTACAGTGTTTTAAAACTGCTTCAGAAAGATTTCTGGTGTAATTACTGAAATACTAGCCTTTTTGTAGTCCTTCACATTTCTAGTGATTAGAACGGTCAAGCCGTGATCTAGGGCACAAGAATATTGTAATGCATCTTCAAAATCACTGAAGTCTGAGGCAAGAGCAAGATCTATTGTCCTAGAGTCTACCTTAAGAACATTCACTAAGGTTTTAAATTGAGAAATAATCTGCCTAGAATGACGTGTGCTGTATTGTGAGCGCAGCACATAGTCAATGTTAGAGAAGGAAAGTGATGATACAAAAAGCTTAACCTTACTTCTATCCGCTAGCGAAAAAAGTATTTCAGCATGGGTGTTAAAGGGTTCCCTTCCTGATAAGAGATCAATACACACATCTGTGTCTACAAATGCTTTGATCATTCTACTTAGTGTATTTTTTTAGTATGCGCTTTTTGTATTCTGCTTTGGGATCAGCTGCACTGCTCAAAGATGCAACACCAGATAAACTCCTAACAAGGGGTGTGATTTCTAGCGCATTCTGTTCTTGAGTGAGGAGGTTCAAATATGACTCTACAAGTTGCGAAAGACTAGTGTTCTTTTTTCTCGCATAAAGCTTTGCCTTTTCGATAATGTCCTCGTCTAGCTTAAGTGTGAGCTTTGTATTCATGGCAATTAATTATACGTGCAAATATAAAAAAATTATACGTATAATATTTGCTAAAACTGCCATCTCAATTGAACGGTCACATCACCGCGGCGATTGCCTGCAATTTCATTGGTGCCGCTGCTGATGACATTGCGATCTGTGTAAATCCATTGGGCGTAGCGTACCCAAAGATCTACGCCGCGCTTGATGTCCCACTTCACCAATCCATACATTCGCTGCCCTTGACCATAGTAACCCGGAATGCTGAATGCGTAAAGAACATCGGATTCGTAGGCGTAAATTCTTGTATCGTATGATGGGGTGTTAAACAACGCATAACGAACGTTCAAGCTGATTTTAGATCCCATCTTTTTCCAGATAACATCTTGATAGCACATGAATCCACTTGCTCTGCCCTCATTCTCTTTTTCATAAACATTCCATTCCAAACGGCTACGCATCTGCACGTTTGGGTGAGGTTGATAGGTAGCATTTACTCTAAAGTTTTGCTGTCGCTCTGGAACAGGATAATCAACCAATTCTCCTTCTTCACCTGCATCCTCACTACCATTTCGCACGCGATAGCGGATATAGAAATCTTGCTTTTTATCAGGCTTGTAATTCAACTGAAATAAATAATCACTATTTCTTGAAGGTGCTTGCACATTAAAGCGCAACCATGGATAAACAATCTGATCACTGTACGCAGTCAAGGTCCAGCCTTTTGCAATGTTTGCTTCCATCCCCACAAAAAGACCACGTTCATTTTGCGGAGTCGTACTTTCTGCAAATACATTGAAATATTGAACTTGATAATCTTTTGAAAAATGACGATGCACAGCACTCACGGAAATACGAGGGTGAATAGAGGCGATCATTCCATTCAACGCAGCTACGCCACCATTTGCACTTCGAGAAATTTCACCAAAGAAATTGAAGTTTTTAAATACTTTTTGATAATCAAATCCAATATTGGTATTCTCGCGACCAGAGAATCGATAGAGTTGATATAACTGAGCTCTCGGCTGCAAATCGCTCGAATATTCTAATCGTGCTGCTGTTAAGCCGGCGCTAAAAGTTCGTGTAGAATACTTAATATTTCCCGCATAAATTCTTTCGTCTATGGTATGCTTATCCGCAAGCTCGTTTGCGGTTCTATGAAAACCACTATTGAGTAGGCTTGATACTATGATATTGTCATCTGTAATAGTAGTATCTTCAATCGATACGACATTTCCATCCATTTTTTTTATGGAAGCCAATGCAGTGATTTCAAATTTTCCTAGCGCTATTGTTGTACCCGCTCCGCGCAGATATAAACTTTCATTTACCGATGAATAGGGACGCAGTCCTTGTGCGTTCTTTTTAACGTTCATCACGAACGGAGATTTACCAAATCCTAATCCATTCCAAAAGGTAAGGCCTTGCCCGAACTGTGCTTGAAAGTCGCCAAGTGCAATAGCTTTTATGCGATTATTATTTCGGATAAATAAATGTGCGCTGTAAAAGTCAGGACCATTATTCAAACTTTCGCCCGCATCTTTTTCGAGAGTGAAGCCAGCGGAAATATTTTTGCGATAGGTGAAACGATATCTGCTGTACATATAATCCGGACTCCCTAGAAAATCCGCCGCCTCGCCCGATACCTCATCTGGCAAATAACCTTTTTGTTCTTGCAACGTTCTTCTGTAGCGCAAGAACAAATCGCTACTCCCTTCCTTCAAAATATTTTTCCAAGAAAAATCTTCAAGTAGGCCAGCAGCTTGCACCGTAACAAAAGGTTGAATGATGCGAATGGTATTAATGTCAAATCCACGAATCGATTGCAATTCATAAATACTGCGCAATGCTCCGAAGGTGGAAATGTGTTTTTGCAATGCGTTGATTTGAATATCTGTCAATAGATATAAATCACGCAAATCCTCGGCGCTTGCGCGATTTAGATTGATGGGGTGTTCGTAATAGTAACTTAGATCTTCAAATAAATTCGTGTAATCGAGTTCGACCGTTTCGTCGAGTGTGGACACAATTACTTCTATACGTTGCTCAATAATATTCTGCTTATTCAAATCCTGATCAGGCTGTGCAAAAGCAATTGCGCTCGCGAGAAGCAAGACGAGTAATCCGAATATTTTTTTCAAGAAAACCATTAGAAACCTTTAGGGCAATAGGATAATGCAATTTGTGGTGAAAACCCTAAGGCACTATGATAGGATGCCGATATGTCTGCTTTGAAATTTTCATTTCTCCAACCAAAACCAAAAGCGCTTAGCGTTGGATTGGATGCAAAGCCAGCACGTACAACGAATGCGTCGATGATGAAATATTCGATGGCTCCAGAGCCAACTACTTTCTGCTGCGTTGTCTGTTGCACTTGTCCACTCAACTGAACTTTTTCAGAAAAAACATAAGTTGCTCCCATGCGCAGAGTAGACGGCGCTCTCTCATCATTGTAGTCTGCGATTTTAGCACGGTTCGCATTTTCGATGTGACCGGCAAGAATCAGTGATTTGTTTAGCATGTAACGAAATCCACCTTCAACAGAAAAAGCGCGACTTACTCCATAACCTTCAGCGATGCGTAGACTATGATAATTCATTTGTACACCCACCGAAAATTTTTCACCTAATTTCATCGCATACGCAAGACCCGATTTTGCTTGGGTAAAAGCACTGTATCCAAAGCTTTGATAAGCTAATCCAAAGACACCTTTTCCTACCGGAGTGGCAACAGTAATTCCGCGGTCACCGAGTTCCTTGATCATGAAACGGTTTTGATAATACGCACCCGCAGTAAGTGATTTTAAATCTGCTAGACCAGCTTGGTTATGAAAAGTAGACCACTCATCATTAATCGTTACGGATGTTCCTGCAAGGCCCGCTGCACGCGCTCCCTCGGCGCTTTGCGCAAACATCACAACCGAACATAATATGCCCAAAAGGGTAGTAAGAATTTTATTGATCAAGGCTAAAAAGAATAGGTGGTGAAAGTAGTTAAAAATCTTGATTCTTCTAGCCGGGGCTCATTACTGTTTTGGTTATGGTTAGGTTAATTGTAAAGCTATTTCATGACGGGGCATTTTCCGTTTCTTCTTAACTTCGCTGCATGGAACCTGCACCTATTTCGTTTGACAACACGGAAATTGCTTTCAAGGGCAAATCTGATAGCGACCTAAATCGATCATATTATTTATTCAAACTCATTGGAAATCCAAGTCTTGTGAAAGTTGGTGATGTGATGACCAACTTCGCTTTGGCACTTCATATTCCAATTGGGTGGGCAATTAAAGGAAATATTTTCAAGCAGTTTTGTGGTGGAGAAACCATCACTGAGTGCTCAAGAGCAACCAAAATTCTCGATAAAGGAAATATTGGTACCATCCTCGATTATTCTGTAGAAGGTAAGGAGTCGGAAAAGGACTTTGATGCCACAACGGAAGAAACAATGCGCACCATTCAAACTGCACACAACAATGATCACATTCCATTTTGTGTATTCAAAGTAACAGGTGTTGCGCGTTTTGCATTATTGGAAAAAATAAATGCAAAAGAAAAACTCATGGATGAGGAAATTGCTGAATGGCAGCGTGTGAGAGAGCGTGTGGATCGTATTTGTGGGTTGGCCGAAAAAACAGGAACTCCTGTATTTATTGATGCAGAAGACAGCTGGATTCAAGATGCTATTGATGATTTGACAAATGAAATGATGGAAAAATACAATGGCAAAAAGGCTGTTGTTTACAACACCATTCAGCTATACCGTCATGATCGTTTAGCATTTTTGAAGAAATGCCATCAAGACGCAAAATCAAAAGGCTATTATTCGGGATACAAACTTGTACGCGGCGCATACATGGAAAAAGAACGCGCACGTGCAGCAGAGAAAGGATATCAGGACCCAATACAACCTAACAAGGAGGCGAGTGATCGTGATTTTAATTTGGCATTAGAATATTGCTTGGAGAATATTGATAATATTTCCATCTGTTGCGGCTCTCACAATGAGCAAAGCTCTATGCTTTTAGCAACTATGATGGATAAAAAGGGTGTTAGCAGAAATGATAAGCGCGTGTATTTCGCACAACTATTTGGGATGAGCGATCACATCAGTTTCAACCTCGCGCATGCGGGTTACAACGTAGCGAAGTATGTGCCCTATGGTCCAATTCGAGAAGTGATTCCTTATCTCATTCGCAGAGCGAAGGAAAACACCAGCGTTAAAGGACAGACGGGACGAGAACTAGGTCTTATCATTAAAGAAAAGGAACGCAGAAAAAGCGAACGCAATTAATTGCTACAATCCTGCTTTCACGGAATTATAGATCATTCTAATTGACATGTAAAGCAAGAAGATTCCGAAAACGAGTTTTACTTTTTGCTCTGAAATTTTCAATGCCCACTTGGAACCAAAATAACTTCCGAGAACGAAGGCAAGTCCCATAATGATGACATATTGAAAGTTGACATTGCCTGTCTTGTAATAATTGATCACACCAAGAATTCCTACAGGGAACATCAACAAAGCCAAGCTCGTTCCTTGAGCAGTCATTTGACTTGCACCCAAAAGAAATACAAGCCCAGGTACGATTATCATTCCACCGCCTACACCAACAAAGCCGCTCAAAAGACCTGCTACTAGGCCTATCATTGCTAGAATCAGAATGCTGGATGTTGTCATGTCCATGTTTTTTTGAAATAGATTTTGGCCGAAAGTTAAGGCTTTCATCTTTTATCCTATTTTTGGCGACCAAATAAAAGGACCACAATGAATTTTCCTGCTGAACTTAAGTACACAAAAGACCACGAGTGGGTGCGCATCGAAGGTGATGTAGCAACTGTTGGCATCACTGATTTTGCTCAAGGTGAATTGGGTGATATCGTTTTCGTTGAAATCGAAACACAAGGTGAGAGCCTTGAGGAGCACGCAATCTTCGGAACAGTAGAAGCTGTTAAAACCGTTTCTGATTTGTTTATGCCGGTGGCTGGAGAAGTTATTGAAGTGAATCCAGGTTTGGAAGACAATCCTGCTGCAGTAAATGAAGATCCATATGGAGCAGGTTGGATGATTAAAGTGAAACTTAGCGCTGGAGCTGATCTATCGGGCTTGATGGATGCAGATGCTTACAAAGCAATTGTAGCTTAATTCCAGGTGAAAAACATATTTAGATATTTGGCCGTCCCAATCATTTGGGCGGCCATTATTTTTTTCGTCTATAGCATTCCTGGAGGGGATATCGTTTATCAGGACTTATGGAGTCTTCTTAAGTTTGATAAACTCGTACATATGGGAATTTTTGCACTTTGGGTAAACATGCTCATAGTCGCATTCAAGAAACAATCGACATCACGCCCACTCAAGCAAAACGCCCGTCTTATAGCGGTTTCATTTGCCTTAGCATATGGTGGCATTCTTGAATTTTATCAAAGCAAATGGTTCATAGATCGCACCACAGATCCATATGATTTCATTGCTAATACATTGGGCGCTTTTATCGGACTATTGGTATTCCGAATCATCTATGGAAAGTGCGCTGCATATTGATTCAAACGCGCGCTCAAATCTTTTCTCTCCAACACCTACTATTTCAATCGAAGGAAGTTTGTTCTCAAGAATTATTTTTTTGTACTTCTGAAAAAGAAAGTCTCTATCATTAGGATTACTGCGCAATGGATCGGGTTCCCACGGTAAATCAGGGGTGCACAAAGCAGTGACATGAGGTCGATGCTTTTTTAAATAGGATTCTATTTCATCCCATTTTTCTCCGAAAACATAATCTACCCAAACGGCATAGATGATTACGTCACCATCTAAAATTAGATAATTGGCTGGAGTAGCTTGGTGGTCATCCCAAAGTTCTATTTGGCCCACTAACATCCTTTTTACGTCTTCTTTCGTGTAAGTGCCATCGGGTAAATGCTCTTCCATATATGTGCGAGCAAATTCAGGGCAGAGAATATTATTCTTCAGTCGCTTGGAGAGATAGGTCGCAAACTCTGATTTGCCGCTGCTTTCTGGGCCTGTGATTGATATTATTTTCATGTAAAAATTCCTAAATAAAAATATCCATCAAGGCTCATCACTAGGTAGAGGAGATACATCAGAGAACTCAACACCATTTTTCTTTTGTAGTACATGAAGATGGAAATGGCATTTATGAAAATGAAATAAAGCCAGTTTTCATGAATGAAAAACATCATCAGAATTGTTCCAATGATACCATATACGGTGGTGACACTATCAAGGTAGGGCAATTGAGCATCTGTCTTCTTTTTTAGAAAATAGCCAGAAATAAAAACAATAACTGCCCCCGATGAAATGAGGATTAGATGATTGGTGCCGGAAAACTCACGAGCGCTGAATCCTGTGTTTGAGAAGTTGACCAACCCGATGATCGTCGAGAGTATATAAATGATTTGCAAAAAGGTTTCTGCGTAAAGTTTCCTTCTAAAACATAATATACCGAGAAGTAGTGGCCCCAACAACCCAAAAATGAAGCATTCTTTTACTCCTCTTAAATAAAGAAAAGTAAAAAGCAGATTAAAGGTCACTGCCAAGACCTCAAGGACAAGCTCTCTGCGATTAGATAAAATTGACAGTACGGCCATGCGGCGAAAATACGAAAGGACTCCTTTTACGCTCGTGACCCTAAAATAACAGCCTGTAGGCTGATTTTGAGTAACTAAGTTGTGTGTGTGAGAAATATTGTTAAATTCGCTTTCCCGCCCTTGATTTAGTAACTTAATAAACAAACAAACAGATTATGAAAAGAAGACTTCTACTTCTTTTGACAGCGTTTGCTCTCTTCCAAGCAGCTTCTGCGCAACGTATTTGCGGCACTACAGAATCAGAGCAATTTGTACGTTCAAATGATGAAAAGTACGATCTACGTCGTCAGCAAATTGAAAACTACACCAATGATTTTATCGCTCACGGAGGTGGTCTAGACCGCGCTCTTGTTACGATTCCAGTCGTGGTACACGTAGTTTGGAATACTGCTACTGAGAACATCAGTGATGCGCAGGTTCAATCTCAAATCGATGTGTTGAATGCTGACTTTAGAAAATTAAATGCTGATGCTTCTTCAGTTCCTAGCGCTTTTGCTGGACTTGCAGCGGATGCTAATATCGAGTTTTGTCTTGCTACTGTGGATCCAAACGGCAATCCAACAAATGGTATCACAAGAACTCAAACAGCTACAACTGCATTTGGTACCAATGACCAAGTGAAGTCTGCTTCAACTGGTGGGGTGAATGCATGGTCAAGAGATCAATACTTGAATATTTGGGTGTGTGATATCAGCGGTGGTATTCTTGGATACGCGCAGTTCCCTGGTGGAGCGGCTAGCACTGATGGTGTTGTTTGCGATTATCAATATTTCGGTACTAACGGAACGGCTACTGCACCTTTCAATAAAGGTCGCACTGCTACTCACGAAGTAGGCCACTGGTTAAACCTATTCCACATTTGGGGTGATGACGGTACTGGCTGTACTGGTTCTGACCAAGTTGCGGATACACCAAACGCTGCTGGACCGAACTACGGTTGCCCAACGTTCCCTAATGTTACTTGTTCAAATGGTCCTAATGGTGATATGTTCATGAACTACATGGACTACACTGACGATGCTTGTATGTATATGTTCTCGAATGCACAGGCTGCACGTATGGCTGCTTTGTTCGCTACAGGTGGATTTAGAGCTCCATTGCTCAATTCTACAGCTTGCGGACCAGTAAGCAATGTATGCGCTGTTCCTGGTGGTAGAGCAACATCTGCTATCACAGCTGCTGGTGCAACATTCACTTGGACGGCTTCTGCTTCTGCTGCTTCTTACAATGTAAGATATAAAGCTTCAACTGCAACAGTTTGGACTAACGTGACTGGATTAACTTCTGCTTCATACACTGTGGCTGGTTTAACAGGATGTACTGCTTATGAGTGGCAAGTTCAATCAGTTTGCGATGCTACTACTTCTAGTGCGTTCTCTGCATCTACAACATTCTCTACTACAGGTTGCGCTCCATCTTATTGCACTTCTGTAGGTTTGAGCACTGCTGATGAATTCATCAATCGCGTAGTTATTGGAACAATTGATAATACTAGCGGTAACAATAGCGGTTACGGTAACTTTACTTCGCTTGCTACCACTCTTTCTACTAATAATAGCTTTGCATTCAGCGGAACTCCTGGTTATACTGCTTCAGCATTTACTGAATTCTGGAGAGTTTGGATTGACTTCAACGCAGATTTAGACTTTGACGATGCAGGTGAATTAGTTTACACTTCTGCTGGTTCTACTACTACTGTGAACGGTACTATCGCTATTCCTTCAACCGCGACAATCGGTTCTACACGTATGCGTGTAAGCATGAAGTACAACGCAGTTGCAACTCAATGCGAATCATTCCAATATGGAGAAGTTGAAGATTACACTGTAAATATTATTGCAGGTACTGCTCCAACTCCATGTAACGCTCCAACAGGATTGGCAATTTCTGGAATCTCACAAAATGGTGCGACAGCTTCATGGGCTGCTGCTAGCGGTGCGGTTTCTTACAACTTCCAGTTTAAGCTTAACTCAGCTACTACTTGGACAACTGTAAGCACAACGAC
Organism: Flavobacteriales bacterium; assembly: GCA_027491215.1. Classification (GTDB taxonomy): domain Bacteria; phylum Bacteroidota; class Bacteroidia; order Flavobacteriales_D; family Sanyastnellaceae; genus JAIXWP01. Next base: position 32,159 of record JAIXWP010000028.1, read on the forward strand.
CCCGTCTTATACATTCACCGGTCTTACTGCTGGAACAACTTACAACACTCGTGTTGCAACAGTTTGCTCTAATGGTACTAGTGCTAATAGCGCACAAGTGAACTTCACAACTACTGCAGCTCCAACTTGCGGAACTCCTACAGGATTGGCTACTTCAGGTATTACTACTTCAGGTGCGACATCAACTTGGACTGCGGTAAGCGGTGCTGTTTCTTACAACTTCCAATTCAAGCTAAACACAGCTACTACTTGGACTACTGTAAGCACTACTTCTAACACTTACACATTCACGGGTCTTACAGCTGGAACAACTTACAACACACGTGTTGCAACAGTTTGTTCTTTCGGTACTAGTGCAAATAGCACACAAGTGAATTTTACAACTACTGCAGTGGTAGCTTGTACAGACTCTTACGAGACGAACAATACATATAACCAAGCAAAGTCTATTGCTGTTAACTCAAACATTACAGCGGTTATTAGCTCTTCAACTGACAAGGATTACTTCCGTTTCTCTACGACTACTTCGAATAGAAATATCAAGATTGATTTGACTAACCTTCCTGCCGATTATGATGTGATTCTTTACAACCCTAGCGGTGTGCAGGTAGGAATCTCTCAAACTTCTGGAACTGCAAATGAAACAATCATCTATAACAACGGTCCAGTAGGTACTTACAGACTTCAGGTTTATGGTTTCAATGGAGCGTTTAATAGCACCTCATGTTACACATTGCGCGCTAACCGCAGCAATACAGCATTCCGTGTTGCAGCTGAAGGTGTTGTTATGGAAGAAGGTGAAGAAATGGTTGAGTCTGAAAAGGATGCATTTGTAGTAGAAAATGCTGTAATCAATACAGTAAATGTTTATCCTAACCCAACATCAGATAACATCGATGTGACATTTGAAAGCTCTGAGAACACAGTTGTTAGAATTCAGATGTTTGATTTGATGGGTCGTGAAATTCACAACTCTCAAATGCAAGTGGTAACTGGATTCAATATCACCAATATTGATATGAATGAATTTGCTCGTGGTTGCTACACTATGATGATTACAAACGGAGATTCAAGAGAATCTATCCGAGTGATCAAGCAGTAATAGCTTTCACATAAGGACAAAAAAATACCCTCGTCATTGACGAGGGTATTTTTTTTTATCTAATAAAAAATTAGTGCTGTACTCTGTGAACGAATTCGTCATAGCCCAGTGGCTTCTCAACGATGGTACACTTTGATTTAACCAAAGCAACCACTTTATCTTCGTACAAGAAGTCATATACATTCTGAGCTTCTTCACGATTTGCTAAAGTCTTTTTAGCCAAATCATTTAATTGCTCTTCTTCTAGGTTCATGCCGTACTGTGCATAACGCTCAGACATCAAGTTTTTCACGTGAGCCATTGCGTCTTCTACAGTCACTTTAATTTCATTCTCGCGAATGATTTTGTTTTCGATCAACTGCCAACGAAGACCGCCAGAGTAGTTTGGATATTCAGCATCCAATACATCTTCAGCAATAGGCTTCTCATTTGTCATTGCTATCCATCTTTTCAAGAAAGCATCTGGAAGAGTAGGATTAACACGTGCAACGATTTCTTTAACGAATTCACGCTTGAACATCCAATCGCTATCACGCGCAAACATTTTCTCAAGATCCGCTTTAACACGCTCACGCATTTCAGCTTCGCTAGAAATAGTGCCTTCACCGAAAAGCTTATCAAATAATTCTTGATTCAATTCAGCAGCTTCCATGCGGCGAACTTCGTTCACTGTCATTTGGAAAGATGAAGCCAACTCATGAACGTCATTGTGTGTTACACCGAGCATTTGAGCAAGATCTTCATGGTTAGAAGACAAATCATGTGGATTTACCGTCACAACATCATTTGCCTTTAGTCCAACCAATGATTTCTTTGTTGCTTCGTCCTTGATGTACTCAATAGTAACCGTAGTCTTGCTAGTGATACCACCTTCTTTCACTGATCCGTCTGCATTTAATTCTGCAAGACCAACCATCAACATATCTTCAGCCTCGCTTACTTCAGGAGAAGAAAGTTTGCCATAACGACGCGCCAAATCTTTCATTTGACGATCGATTAATTCTTGATTCACATCTACTTTGTAGTAGTCGAATGATTGTGATTCATTCAAGTTAAGATCAAATTCTGGAGCAAGTCCCAATTCATAGATGAATTTGAAATCGCCAGGATTATCCCAGTTACCGACTTCTTCATCTGTGTTTTTAGGAAGAGGATTTCCAAGTACATTCAATTTTTGTTCATTGATGTAGGTGTAGATTGCATCTTGCAATACGTTATTGATTTCTTCAGCCAACAACGATTTACCGAAGCGCTGTTTGATAAGGCTTGTTGGAACGTGCCCAGGACGGAATCCAGGGATGTTCGCTTTTTTCTTGTAATCCTTTAATGCTTTCTCATAACGATCGCTGTAATCCTTTGCTTCTAGTTGGATCGTCAGCTCTGCATTCAATGCGTCGATGTTGTTTTGAACGATATTCATGTTTGATAAAAAATGTCGGTGTATAATTCCCTGATTTTCATTCGCCATGCGCCCTGAAAAAAGGGGTGCAAAGATAGTTAAAGTTGGGAATTTTGGATATTCAGAATTTTGATTATCTTTGCGGTCCCTTAAGCGGGCGTGGCGAAATTGGTAGACGCACTAGACTTAGGATCTAGCGCTTCACGGCATGGGGGTTCGAGTCCCTCCGCCCGCACAAACAATCAGAGCGAGAATGAGAGCATCAGCAATCTTCTCGCTTTTTTGTTTCCCCCCCTGACGATATCCATAACCCTTTTATAGGCACGCTTCAGCGTGCCGCTGCGCACTCCTCCATATCATTTGTCATTTGTTCTCGGCAAAGCCGAGATCATTTGTCATTTGTCATTTGTCACTTGTCATTTGTCATTTGTCATTTGTCATTTGTATTTTGTCATTTCTCATTTGTGTTACCCAAATCCAATTAGTTTTGTCCAAAATATTTTTCATGGAACAAGTACAGTCTTTCATTACTGAGAACAAACAGCGTTTCCTAGACGAGCTTTTTGATTTGCTCAGAATCCCAAGCGTTAGCGCTGACCCAGCATACAAGAATGATGTTATCCTCACTGCAGAGAAAGTTGCAGAACACTTGCGCAATGCTGGTGCTGATAAAGTTGAACTCTGCCAAACCGCAGGATATCCTATTGTTTATGGCGAAAAAATAATTGATCCTTCTAAGCCTACTGTTTTGGTTTATGGACACTATGACGTTCAGCCAGCAGATCCAATCGATCTATGGACAAGCCCGCCATTTGAACCTGTTATTCGCAAAACAGAGATTCACCCTGACGGAGCCATTTTCGCTCGCGGATCTTGCGATGATAAAGGCCAAATGTTTATGCACGTTAAAGCTTTCGAAGCAATGTGGAAAACAGGAAGCCTTCCTTGTAACGTGAAGTTTATGATTGAAGGGGAAGAGGAAGTAGGTAGCAACAACCTAGGTCCATTCTGTATCGCGAACAAGGAAAGATTGAAGGCTGACGTAGTATTGATTTCTGATACATCAATCATCGCAAATGATTGTCCAAGCATCGATAGCGGTCTTCGTGGATTGAGCTATGTGGAAGTGGAAGTAACGGGTCCAAATCGCGACTTGCACTCTGGGGTTTACGGCGGCGGTGTTACCAACCCAATCAATGCTCTTGCGAAAATGATTGCAAGCATGCACGATGAAAATCATCATATCACTATCCCTGGTTTCTATGATGCTGTGGAAGAGTTGAACGCTGCACAGCGCGCGGAATTGAACAAAGCTCCCTTCGATGAGGCAGTATACACAAAGGATCTAAACATAGATGCGGTGCATGGTGAGAAAGGATATACAACCTTAGAAAGAACAGGTATTCGTCCAACGTTGGACTGTAACGGTATTTGGGGTGGGTATATCGGTGAAGGCGCTAAAACGGTTCTTCCTTCAAAGGCATTTGCAAAAATCTCTATGAGATTGGTTCCAAATCAATCTTCAGATAAGATCACAGAATTATTCAAGAATCACTTTGAAAGCATCGCTCCTGCAGGAGTGAAGGTAGAAGTGAGACCTCACCATGGTGGTGAGCCTGTTGTTACTCCTACAGACAGTAAGGCCTATATCGCAGCAAGCAAGGCTATGGAAACTACGTTCGGTAAGACCCCAATTCCTACGAGAGGTGGTGGTTCTATTCCTATTGTAGCATTATTTGAGCGCGAACTAGGCTTGAAGAGTGTGCTGATGGGCTTTGGTTTGGATAGTGATGCACTTCACTCTCCAAACGAGCACTATGGCTTATTCAATTACTATAAGGGCATTGAAACGATTCCGTATTTCCACAAGTATTTCGCGGAATAATATGAAATCGAAATTCGCATTAATACTGTTTGTAGCGCTGTGCTCATTTTCTTCTTGTAAGATGTACAAGGAAGTGAATGTGTCGGATATTCAAGAAGTGAAGATGGGGGAACTCAATTCCGATGGAATTGAGGCTCAGATTTATTTCACCATTGAGAACCCTAATTGGTACGACTTGAAACTCAAGGAAACCAAGGTGGATGTATTCATTGAAGGTGATTTTTTCGGAACAATTGATCAATTCGGAGAAATTCTAATTCCAAAGAAATCCAAAACGACGCAAGCACTCAGAGTTAAAGCGAAGCCAGAAGCTTTTCAAAAGCTTCTGGGAAGCGCTATCAAGCTGTTTTTTAAAAGCGAATTGAAAATTGAAGCAAAGGGATACGCAAAAGGAAAGGCCTTGTTCATCAATAAGAGAATTGATATCAGTGTGTCTGAGTCCGTGGACAAAGAGGATATAGGATTGTAAAGTCGTAGATTATCAATGAAATAAGGGGTTCTAGGACCTAGTGAGTAATTTTGTTGAAAAAATGGACTTTTCTATTGTTCAGAAAAAAAATCGGAGTATATTTGCCACCCTTTTACAAGGAAAAGTAGTTAACGGTTAATACCAAAAGAGAAATGAAACGTACATACCAACCCTCCAATACAAAACGTAGAAACAAGCATGGTTTCCGTAAGCGCATGGCTTCAGCTAAAGGTCGCGCAGTATTGTCATCACGTCGCCGCAAGGGCCGCAAAAAATTAACGGTTTCTGACGAAAGACGTCACAAGGGTATCGTTCGTCTGTAATAGAAATATTCAAGATATTTGCGGGCTGTCTGTTCAATACGGACAGCCCTTTTTTTTCTTATGAAAATTGCTGTAAACACCAGACTTCTGCTTCGCGACCGACTCGATGGCATCGGCTGGTTTACTTTTGAGGTCTTCAAAAGAATCGTAGCAGCGCATCCCGAAGTGGAATTTCACTTCATCTTCGACCGTCCATATTCTTCTGAATTTATTTTTGGAAAAAACGTAAAGGCACATGTAATTCCCCCACCAGCAAGGCATCCAATGCTGATGAAGATTTGGTATGACTGGTCATTACCCGCTCTTTTAAAAAGAATTAAGCCTGATATCTTCATTTCTCCTGACGCACAGATTTCACTTACTTCTAGCGTTAAACAACTAGTTGTGATTCACGATATCAACTTCGAACATTTCCCCCAAGATATCCCGAAAGTCTACACAGATTTTTTGAAAAAAAGATCTCCTCGCTTTGCAGAAAAAGCCTCACGAATTGCTACAGTTAGTGAGTTCAGCAAACAAGATTTAATAACGACTTATCAAGTTAATCCTGATAAAATTGATGTCGTATATAACGGTGCAAACACAGACTACCGACCGCTTTCAAGTGAAGAGAAAATCCAAGCGAAACAAGAATTTGCTCAAGGTGAAGACTATTTTATTTTCGTTGGATCAATTCATCCTAGAAAAAATTTACAGCGCCTTATTCCTGCATTTTTAGCATATAAGAAGAGAACAAATAGTGCTGTAAAATTGGTGCTTGTTGGAAATATTTTCTGGCAAGATGATCAATTGAAGGAGAGTATGACTGAGGCAATTGCTTCAGGGAGTATTCTACTCAAAGGTAGACTTGGGTCCCGTGATCTAACGAGGGCTATAGGTGGGGCGCTGGCCTCTGTTTATGTAAGCTACTTTGAAGGCTTTGGAATTCCGATTGTCGAAGCATTTTATGCAGGAGTTCCTGTCATTACTTCAAATGTTACATCCATGCCAGAAGTGGCGGGCGACGCGGCTTTGCTGGTAGATCCATTTAGCATTGATGATATTTCTAGCGCATTAGAAAAGATCGCGACAGACGGAGCATTGAGAGAATCACTCATTGAGAAAGGATACAAAAGAGCAGAATTATTTCATTGGGATAAATCGGCAGAAGCCATGTGGAATTGCATCACCAAAGCAATGCTGAAATAATGGCTTCATTACTACCCAAAATAAGTCAATATAATCTTGAAGCAGGATGTGATGAAGCAGGAAGAGGGTGCCTCGCCGGACCCGTGGTGGCTGCTGCGGTGATCTTACCTCAAGATTTCTCTCATCCACTTTTGAATGATAGCAAACAGCTTACAGAAAAGCAACGAGAAGAATTACGTCCCTATATCATTGAGCATGCTATCGCATGGGGAGTGGCTGTAGTGGGGCCGCGCGAGATCGAAGAGATCAATATTCGCAATGCAAGTTTTATCGGAATGCATAGGGCTCTAGATCAATTGAAAACTCGACCAGAATACATCGCTATTGATGGAAATGCCTTCATCCCATATCCTGATATCGCCCATGAATGCGTGATTAAAGGTGATGGAAAGCTGATGAATATTGCTGCCGCATCGATTTTAGCAAAGACGTTTCGAGATGATATCATGAATGAGCTGGATGCTACATTCCCAGCTTATCGTTGGAAAAAGAACAAGGGATATCCTACACCAGATCATCGAAAAGCGATTGCTAAAGAAGGGCCATGCGAACATCATAGAATGACGTTTGCTCTTTTACCCAAACAACTAAAGCTTGATCTTTAGTTAGTCGCTCCTGGAATAAAAATCTTTCCTGATTGAACGCGAGAATCAGACTTCACGCGAGCAATATAGATTCCTGAAGCAAGGTCAGCTGGTAGTTCTAGTTGAATCATAGTGACTCCAGATGCGCCGTACATTGTTTGTTGATACACTGCACGACCGTTCAAGTCATAAAGAACAACATCACCAGTTCTCAAAACTTCTTGACCATTGGTAGAAATGTTCAGAATTTTTTGTTCTCCATAACCGAAGAGTTCTATGTCCAAATAATCTTCTCCTGCAATAGAAGACTTAACGTATTCTTCAGAGATTTTTTCTAGCTCGTCCATCATTGTTGGCATTGCCTGAATTGGGGCAGGGGCAGGCGCTACAGAGAAATAACACCAAGGGCTATAGTCTCCTTGTTGTGGAGAATTACATGTGTTTAATCCAGGTTTGATTCCAACACGGTAGGTGCGATTGGCCACACATTGGCCGGCAGTAATTAAGCAACCAGAAGTGTTCGAGAAAACGATGGTTGGAGTAGCTATTGGTGTGAAAGGCGATGCGTTGTTTACGCGAGTAAATTGGAAGATGTATTGAGTAACTCCTGCATAGAAGTCCACATCGATGAATGAATTGAGTGGAACTTGTGAGAAACAGAAATCATTCGGGGCTGGTCCATTCGGAACAGGGATAGTAGGCATTGGAGGAGTGAAAATGACACAAGGGTTGGAGTTCGCTCCTGCCACACCGCACCAAGGTCCAGTAATACCACACTCTGTAAGGCGAGCGCGCAATTGGTAGATTCTATTGAACTGAATACAACTTACTGCCGAAAGAGGCAAAGCTGTTCCTGGTGTGGTGATATAAAGGTATGTTCCGTTTTGTGTCAAGAATTCCCATTCAACCGAGGCGCCAGGACAGAAACTTGCTACACTTACAGTATTTCCAAGAGGCACTGTAGAGCCTGATGGAGTAGTAATAGTTGTAGTTGGCGCTGCCTGCATATTTACGGGTCTTGTTAAAGCAACACCGCACCAATGCCCATCAAGTTGAATTTCAACAGAAACATTAAAGTTGGTACCATAGCAGACACATGAGAAATTGTTAATCAACTGAATTCCTCCAGAACCAGCAAGAATATGAGTGCATGCACCACTATTCGGTGTAGTCGTTGGGGTAAAAATCCAACGCTGATTTTGAATGAGGGCATTACCATTTGCAACGTTATTTCTTCTAATTTGATCACACGAGCTATACCCATCAGTGTCACCAATGGTAGTTGCAGTAGGCCAGTAGCCAGATCTAACTTCTGCTACAGGGTATGTCTCAACACCAATACTAAAAGAGGCGCCAGTCGAAATAGAAGTTGAACTTACACGAATGTAAAAATCGTTTGGAGCAATGATAGGATTGGTAGTAGGGTTGGTTCTTAGAATTCCTCCGGTCACACATTCTTTCCAAGTTACCGATGCATCATAAAAATCAATCACAGGACTAAAAGCACTAGTGTTTACAGTGACTTTAAGTGAGCGTGTATCAAGAGTGCTATTTCCTGCAACAGGAATGTTTACACGAAACCATGCCACCGATTGAGATCCAACACATGATGGAAATGTTTGAGCGGTACCCAACACGAGAGACGAGCTGATCAAGGTTGGAACGCCAGGTGTCGCATCCAAGTAAGCAGTTGGAGTGAGAACTATTGCTGTCGCGCTTGTTGCCTGGGAGAAGGCTTTCACTGAAATAAGCATCGCCAGCATTAAAATGAAACGCATCTGATTCATTACATGAATGGTTAAAGATGATGCAATATAGCTATTTTTTCAATGCACGCCTACTGAACCAAGAATTTTGAGGGCTCGAATGGAGCGAAGAAGTACATGCGTTGAGGTTCAATTTCAACGGACTCATTTTTGAGATACTGCTCGATGGGGTCTTCCGAAATGTTAAGGCCATTCGCAGCACCTTGTTCCACCATGGCTTCGGCATAGTCGCGCCCAAGGCCGTCATAGAGCCAACAATAATTTTTAAGTCCGTATCCGATGGCATCATAAATGGTCGTGCTGTAAATACTTAACTGAATCTTAGCACGAGAAAACAATTCGGTAATATCAACACCTTTCACTGCAATGGAAATCTGTGGTGAAATGAATTGCTCGTATAAATGAGGATGCTTTTCGAGTGGATGAAGCTTGATAATCGCATGCCACTCAGGATGATTCAAAAGATGGTTTTTCAAAGCAGAAATCAATGGAAGATATTCGTTTTCCATTCCTTTTTGAGCGGCTACAACAATGAGATTTTGCTTCTCAGCAACCACAATTTTATCTTTTACATTGGCCATGTATTCACCTCCAATAATTAATTGGCTCTGCTTCCATTCAGCAGCATTATTCAGTATGTTTTTCCAATACTCTCCAAAAAGAATCAGTTTGTCTGGAAAAAATGCCCGCTCTAGATGCTTAGAGAAACGAGGGTTGTAGCAATAGTAAAGATCTACTTTGCTAATTAGGCCATGCTGAATTTCGATGATTTCGATATTCAAATCATTCATCGCTGCTATGATACCTTCGTTATGATAGTGAGCGATAAAATACAATCGCTTTACACCGCTATTTTTTACGAGTCGGTAGAATTTTCTGTAGGTGTCTAGAAAAACATGCAGTGCGCTAGTGATGTAGTTTTTTTCTGATGCAGAATACCATTTCGAATCTTTCAATTTAGCTGCAACTTCGTTAACAGCTAGTATCATCCTAGTTTCATTTTCATCCAATGGGCCATTGTCAACCATCAGATGATCTAATACATAATCACAGCTGATTGGACTATTGCTCCTCAGCAAGATTGTGCTGTATTTTTCATCAATTATTTTTTGAATTTTATCAAAATATATAGATACAATATCGCCGTTTTCTTTGGTGAAAATTCGGCCAGGTTCAAGTATTAAATTTTCTTTTAGAAAAGGTGTTATTTTACTTTTTTTCTTGAAAAATCCTGAAGATCGATATTTCAATTTTTGAAGAAAAATGGGCCAATGGAAATAGGTTTTTAGTGTTTTATTCTTGCTCTTATTGTGAGCGTAAATCACACCATGCTGAAAAATTTTAAAAAAGGAAAAATCCTTTGTGTAAAAAGTTTGGTCGTTTTCTAAACGATCTAGGAGGTGTTTGTTCAGTTTACTGAATGAACTCATCGCTTATAGAATTATGACGGATTTTTCTTCTTTAGAAATCACATTTCCAATGACAGTCAAACAAGAAGAGTGAACATTGTTTTCTCTAAATAATTGCAACACCTCATCGACTGCTTCAGGAGCAACACTTACAAGCAAACCTCCGCTTGTTTGAGGATCACAATATGTGAATAGTTGACGAGCATCGAGTGTGGTTACTTTACTTGTGACCGCTGAGAAATTCTTAGTGGTCATGTCAGGATAAATGAATTGATCCAAGTATGATTTTAGAAAACTAAAAGTAGGAATCTGTTCATCGCTCAATGCAACACTGACTTCTGTATCACCTATCATTTCAAGTAAATGTCCGAGTAATCCAAATCCTGTGATATCTGTCATCGCATGCACAGATTGCAATTTTGAGAGTGCAATTCCTAGATCGTTCAACTTAGTCATAGATGCGATGGCTTCGTTTAGATGAGAGGCTTCTGCCTTTTCCTTTTTAGCTGCTGTAGTAATGATTCCTGTGCCTAAAGGTTTTGAGAGTAACAACACATCTCCAAGATGTACATTGCTGTTTTTCTTCAACCTCTCTTTGCTTGTGATTCCATTTACTTGTAAGCCAAAGAAGGGCTCTGGTGCTTCGATGCTATGTCCTCCTGCAAGTGGTATTCCTGCGAGATCGCATACTGATTGAGCGCCTTTGATAATTTCTCCTGCAGCACTCAAAGGAATTTTGCCGATTGGCCAACCTAAGATTGCTAGCGCAAGACTAGGAGAACCACCCATTGCGTAGACATCACTTAGAGCGTTCGTCGCAGCAATTCGACCGAATGTGAAAGGATCATCAACGATAGGAGTAAAGAAGTCAAGTGTGCTAATCAATAATTGATTATTCCCAATATCCATCACCGCAGCATCATCATTGCCTTGATTGCCAACAAGCAGGGTAGGAAAGGTGTCAATAGATGTTTTCTTATCCTTCAAAATTTCATGCAAATCTGCTGATGAAAGTTTGCATCCACAGCCTGCACCTTTGCTGAAAGACGTTAATCGAATGACATCCGAATTACTCATAGTCGGCGAAGGTAAGCAGTTGTTGAAGTAATTTATTTTCATCAGTGATTTCAGCATACTCAACGCTTTGCTTTCGGGTGTCCGCATGCTTTTGAAGACTGTGATGATAAGACTTATCGTAATAAGCGAGGAGCATTTCTACCCACGCTGTCATATTATTTTGTTCTAATAATTCTACCGCTACTTTATTGACCTCTGGCCCCATTCTACGACTGACGGACTTCGTTTTTTCTATCAATATTTCCTTTGGAAATTTACCGTACTCTTCGAGAATGCGCGACACTCTTTGCTCGATAGGTCTTGTCACCTCAACAATTGGTGCATTTTGAATGCGATTGAAAATAAGATCTGGTACGCGACAACTTCCGATAAGTCGACTTTCATTTTCTATCCAAACCGAACGTTCATTCGGTATTTTTGAAAGTTCAAACCCAAGTAAGTTTTCGAAGTGTTCTTGCGTAGGTTGCGGTCCTTTATTGATCCCGCCAAAGGCACTGCCCTTGTGGTTTGCCGCTCCTTCTAGGTCAAGAGTATATTCTCCATTTTTTTTCAAGAAAAAAAGTAGGTCTGTCTTGCCTGTTCCTGTAGGTCCATCGAGTACCATGTATTTGGTTCGTTGACTGAACTGCTCTAGGAGAAATCTGCGAAAGCCTTTATACCCGCCATCAACGAACTTCGTATCGAGTCCGCCGAGTGACAAGATCCATTGCATGATTTGGCTTCGCATACCTCCTCGCCAACAATACACAACTACAGGACGTCCGTTCGCAATGCGTTGTGCCTCGGTAAGCTTAGATGCAAACTGACTACCAACCAAATCAAATCCTTTCTTGATGGCGGCGTCCTGTCCTTGTACTTTATAGGTGAGTCCAACGTGATGACGTTCTTCATTGTTGAGAAGTGGTAGATTGATCGCACCCGGAACGTGTCCTTGTGCGTATTCATCTGGACTTCGTACATCTAAAATACAAGAACTCGCCTGGTGGGCGAGTTCTAGAAATATGTTTATGTCAATTTTATTATTCACTGAATTATTAGCGTCCGTCGCCATCGAGAAGATTTCCTAGGCCGCCTAAGATACTACCTTCTTCTTTACGATTGCCACTGCCATACGAAATGATACGTGATGCAAGGCGAGAAATAGGGAGGGTTTGAAGCCAAACCTTGCCAGGTCCGCGAAGCACCGCAAAGAATACGCCCTCGCCTCCGAATAAGGTGTTTCTAATTCCACCAACGAATTGGATATCAAAGTCAATTGTAGAAGTGTATGCTACTACACAACCCGTATCAATGCGAAGTGTTTCGCCCGGTTTGAGTTCACGCTCTATAATGTGTCCACCTGCATGGCAGAATGCATATCCGTCGCCTTCAATCTTTTGCATGATAAATCCTTCGCCGCCGAATAGTCCTGTTCCAAGCTTTCTCTGCCACTCAATACCAATTGCAACACCTTTTGCGGCGCAGAGGAATGAGTCTTTTTGGCAAACAATTTTTCCACCTAGTTGCTGTAAGTCTAGAGGAATAATCTTTCCAGGATAGGGTGAAGCAAAAGCAACTCTTGCTTTTCCAGCTCCTTGATGCGTAAATGCAGTCATGAAAAGGCTTTCACCTGTAAGTAGACGTTTTCCAGCGCCGAGAATTTTATCAAAAAAGCCACCGCCCGATTTAGAGCCATCACCAAAGATGGTTTGCATTTGAATGCCATCATCCATGTACATAAATGCTCCTGATTCGGCAACAACCGTTTCTTGTGGATCTAGCTCAATTTCCACACACTGCATCTCTTCTCCGAAGACGCGAAAATCTATTTCGTGATTATTTCTCATATTTTACTGTGAATGTTTGGTCAAATATACATTTTGGCTTGAATCGAGGATTACTACAACCAGTTTCTTTGACAAAAGGCCATGGAATGATTTAGAAGGTGAAAATAATATTTGTGTAGAAGAATCGAAAGCCTGATTACCCTGATTTTATTGATGTTCCAGAGCATTCGAAAGATGGTTGAAAATATTTTTTCAATAAAGCCTTTTTTATATCAATAACGTGCATACTTTTGCCGCGCAATTTTCATAGGGTTAAACCACATGCAAAACGTGTTGACAAGCATACAAAATACATATACCAAATTCGGAATGGCGCTGATGGCATTGATGCTATCTGTGACTGTAGCTTTTGGACAGCACGAGGATGCTCATGCAGAAGGCGGACATGAGTTCAAGCCAGGTGATATGATCATGCACCACATCTCTGATGGTCACCAGATACACATCATTGGTCAGATTTACATCCCACTTCCTGTAATCCTTATCCACGATGGTCATGTGGACATGTTTAGCTCTAGTAATTTCTGGGATGGCTTCGATGCTCATGGAGAATTGAAATTCAAGCCTTATACAGCCTCTTCTGGAACAACATATGAGAATCACCACGAGATGATTCACATTGTAGATTCAAATGCACACGTAGATCACGCTCATGAAGCTGTAGCTCACGCTGATACTTTACACACTGATTCAACGCATGTTGCTGCCGCGCATGCTGCTGCTCCGGTAGCTGAGGCTGCTCACGATGAGCACGGTGGGCATGGTGATCATGCAAAGCCAATGGATTTTTCAATCACTAAGAACGTATTTGGTATGTTCGTGGTGTTGATCCTTATGATAATCATCTTCAAGTCTATTGCGAATTCATATAAGAAGAGAGAAGGTCAGGCTCCGAAAGGAATGCAGAACCTATTCGAACCTTTTATTCTATTTGTAAGAAATGAAGTAGCTATTCCATCTATCGGAAAGAAGAAGGCAGATAAGTATGTGCCATTCTTATTGACAGTGTTCTTCTTTATATGGATGAGCAACATGTTAGGGTTGATTCCTTTCCTAGGTGGTTTCAATATCACCGGTACCATGAGTATTACCTTGGTGCTTGCAGCTTTAGTATTTATTATTACTACAGTGAGTGGTAATGGTCATTACTGGGGTCACATTTTCTGGCCTCCTGGAGTGCCACTTCCAATCAAGTTTATTCTAGTTCCAATTGAATTTGTAAGCGTGTTCCAAAAGCCAATGGTCTTGATGGTCCGTCTTACAGCGAATATCACAGCTGGTCACATTATCATCCTTGCGTTCGTGAGCTTGGTGTTATTGTTTGGTCAGAACAGTGCAGTGGCAGGTTACAGTGTAGGCGTAGGCTCTGTGTTATTCATGGTATTCATGTTTTTCATTGAGTTGTTGGTGGCGTTCTTACAAGCATATGTATTTACATTGTTGGCTGCACTCTATTTTGGAGATGCAACCCAAGAACATCATCACGACGACGAACATCATTAAAATCGCAATAATTTAAACCATACAACAATGGAATTTCTTACAGTTTTGTTAGACACTATGATGAACCAAGGTTTGGCAGGTATCGGTGCAGGTTTGGCTGCAGTAGGTGCAGGTATCGGTGTAGGCCGTATCGGTGGTACTGCTCTTGAGTCTATGGCTCGTCAACCAGAAGCTACTGGTGACCTTCGTGCTAACATGATCGTTGCTGCTGCACTTGTAGAAGGTGTTGCTCTTTTCGCAGTGATCGTGTGCTTGCTCGTAGCTCTTGGATAATAATTAGTGTTTTTTTAATCAAGAAAACCTCAGAACATGGAAGGTTTGCTCAGTGTATCCGTCGGTACCGTCTTTTGGGCGAGTGTATCGTTTATTATCGTGCTACTGCTTCTAAAGAAGATGGCATGGGGACCTATCGTAGCTTCTTTGAAGGAGCGCGAGGAAGGTATTGCTAATGCTTTAAACGAAGCAGAACGCGCTCGTGCTGAAATGGTAAAGCTTCAGGCTGGCAACGAAGATCTTCTTCGTCAAGCTCGCGATGAACGCGACCAGATTCTAAAGGACGCTAAATTAGTTGCTGAGAAAATTCGCTCTGAAGCCTCTGCTAAAACACAGGCTGAAACAGATCGTATGATCACTGCAGCTCGCGCGGAAATCGAGAATCAAAAGAAAGCAGCTATCGCTGAATTGAAGAATTCAGTAGCAACTCTTTCTATTGACATCGCTGAGAAGTTGGTAAGAGAAAAACTTACTGACGCAGAGAAACAAAAAGCACTCAATCAATCAATGGCTGCTGATATCAGCGCTAACTAAGATTATGAAAGGGACAAGAATAGCATACAGATACGCCAAGTCACTACTTATTCTCTCTCAAGAGAAAAGCAAGGTGGATGAAGTGTTTGCGGACATGGAGTTGGTAGCTAATACTATCACTGCAAACCGTGATCTGTCTTTGCTTCTACACAGCCCTGTAATCAAGACTGACACGAAAGTGAGGGTTTTGGAAGGAATCTTTGGTAGCCATACCGGTGAAATCTCAAAAGCATTCATGATTCTTCTTACTAAAAAAGGAAGAGAATCTATGCTTGGTGAAATCGCTACAGCATTTGTTGGTCAAGTAAAGGAGTTTAAAAACATTATCGTTGCTGAAGTAATCAGCGCGGCGGCACTTGACGCTGAAACGAGAGGTGTTATCTCTAAGTTGGCTGGCGATCTTGCAAAAGGTAAAGCAATTGAATTGGTAGAGAAAGTGGACGCTTCTCTAATCGGTGGATTTATTCTCAAAGTCGGAGACAGTAGAGTAGACGCATCCGTATCTGGTGAAATAAAGAATTTAAAAAGAGAGTTCGAAAAGAACCCTTATGTGCCTGTAATCTAAAGATTATAGGCTTTTACATTTAAAAAAATCTGACACATGGCAGAGGTTAAACCTGCAGAAGTATCAGCCATCTTGCGCGAGCAGTTGGCCGGTTTCAAATCAGAAGCCGAACTACAAGAAGTAGGAACCGTCCTTCAAGTAGGTGACGGTATCGCTCGTATTTACGGTCTTTCGAACGTACAATCGGGTGAGTTGATCGAATTCGAAAACGGAGTTCGCGGTATCGCGTTGAACCTTGAAGAGGACAACGTAGGTGCTGTATTGCTCGGTCCTTCGGGCGAATTGAAAGAAGGCGCTAGCGTGAAGCGCACCAAGCGTATTGCATCGATCATGGCGGGCGAAGGCCTTCTTGGTCGTGTAATTAACACACTTGGTGAGCCAATCGATGGTAAAGGCCCTATTTCAGGCGAATTATTCGAGATGCCTCTAGAGCGTAAGGCTCCAGGTGTAATCTATCGTCAGCCTGTAAATGAGCCTCTTCAAACAGGTATCAAGGCGATCGACGCGATGATTCCAATCGGCCGTGGTCAGCGTGAGTTGATTATCGGTGACCGTCAGACTGGTAAGACCACTGTGGCAATCGATACAATCATCAACCAAAAAGAATTTTACGATAAAGGCGAACCAGTATTCTGTATCTATGTGGCTATCGGCCAGAAAGGTTCTACAGTTGCAGGTATCGTTAATACGCTTGAGAATGCTGGTGCAATGGCATATACAGTTGTTGTTGCCGCTACAGCATCTGATCCAGCACCTCTTCAGTTCTACGCTCCATTCGCGGGTGTAGCAGTTGGAGAGTTCTTCAGAGACACTGGTCGTCCAGCATTGATTGTTTATGATGACTTGTCTAAGCAAGCAGTAGCTTACCGCGAGGTATCTCTACTTCTTCGCCGTCCTCCAGGACGTGAAGCATATCCTGGTGACGTATTCTACCTTCACAGCCGCCTACTAGAGCGCGCTGCGAAAGTGAACGCGACTCAGAGTGTTGCAGAAAAAATGAATGACCTTCCAGAAAGCTTGAAGGGTAAAGTGAAAGGTGGTGGTTCTCTTACCGCTCTTCCAATCATCGAAACTCAAGCAGGTGACGTATCAGCATATATCCCAACAAACGTAATCTCTATTACAGACGGACAGATCTTCTTGGAATCAAACCTGTTCAACGCAGGTGTACGTCCAGCGATCAACGTAGGTATCAGCGTAAGCCGTGTGGGTGGATCGGCGCAAATTAAGTCGATGAAGAAAGTAGCTGGTACATTGAAACTTGACCAAGCTCAATTCCGTGAATTGGAAGCTTTCGCGAAATTCGGTTCTGACCTTGACGATGCGACGAAATTCGTTATCGAAAAAGGACGCCGTAACGTGGAAATCTTGAAGCAAGGTCAAAATGCTCCAATGTCAGTTGAGAAGCAAGTTGCTATCATCTACCTTGGTACAAAAGGTCTCTTGTCTCGTGTTCCAGTTGATAAGGTAAAAGCATTCGAAGAAGAGTATTTGACCTTCTTGGATATGAAACACCGCAACGTATTGGATGGTCTTCGCGCTGGTCAATTGACAGACGAAATCATCGCAGTATTGGAAAGCGTAGCAAAAGACTTGACTAGCAAGTATTAATATTTAGGCAATCGGATAAAGGAAAGATCGAGTTATGGCAAACCTTAAAGAAATACGTCTTAGAATTACTTCTGTAAATTCAACAATGCAGATCACATCTGCTATGAAGATGGTTTCTGCCGCTAAACTAAAGCGCGCGCAGGATGCAGTAACTCGTATGCGCCCTTACTCGGTTAAGCTTCAAGAAATTCTTGCAAATGTTAGTTCTACTCTTGATGGCAATGAAGGTAAATTCAGCCAGCAGAGAGACGTGAAGAATGTTCTTATCGTCGCTATCACTTCAAACCGTGGTTTGTGTGGTGGTTTCAATAACAACATCATCAAAGAAATTCGTACAAGCCTTCGCGGTGAATACGCGAACGCAAATGTGAAAATATTGTCGTTAGGTAAAAAGGCTGGTGATGCATATCGCAAAACCAGCCATTACTTTACTGATGGCTTCGGCGAAAACCCACACACTATTTTCGATGCATTGACTTTTGACAATGCTTCTAAAATTGCTCAAACGATCATGGATCAATTCGAGCAAGGAAAATGGGATAAAGTGGTAATCGTGTACAACAGCTTCAAAAATGCTGCAGTGCAAATGGTTCAAAACGAACAATTCTTGCCTGTAAAGCCAATTGAAGGTGGTTCAACTTCTAAAGTAGATTACATCTACGAACCTAATAAAGAGCAAATTCTTGAGGACTTGATCCCACGCTCATTGAAGGTTCAACTTTTCAAAGCTCTTCTTGATAGCAATGCATCTGAGCACGGAGCTCGTATGACTGCTATGCACAAGGCTACTGACAACGCGGGTGCGTTGGTGAAAGAATTGAAGATCACTTACAACAAGGCTCGTCAAGCTTCGATCACTAATGAAATCCTTGAGATCGTTGCAGGTGCAGATGCATTGAAAGGCTAATACATTATTCCTTCTTCTTACGTTGTAGCTGGCTCGAAAATTGCGACCTTCGGGGCATGTTTCGTTTCCATCTAACGCTTCGTACTCGTATCTATTTATCCATGATGGCCATCATTTTGGTGTCGTTCATCGTGACGGGCGGAATTGCGCTGTATGATCATTACGAAGAAAGTGAGCGCTACAATGAATTGCGTCTCGAAAGAAAGGAAAGAGCGGTAAAAGCTAGCATGGAATATTTCCTTAATCAAAATGGAGGATATATTTCATCCGATAGCGTGCTCTACGCTTTCAATGATAAGATATGTGAGCTAAGTGATGTTCACGATCTCTTTATCGCGATGTATGACCTTAGAGGCAATTACCTCATCTCAACAAATTCGGATCTTCTCGACTCTCTTCAGGCGCCTGAATTTCTCAATTACACGATTCTCAAACAGCTTATTACTGGTAATCAGCGAGCGGTGACTTCAAAAATGGTAGGTGACCAGCAATATTCATATGCCTATTGGCATTTCAAAGATCAAGATCAGAAACCGATTGCTGTGAC
>JAIXWP010000030.1 GCA_027491215.1 Flavobacteriales bacterium
CGAACTACGCGCCATTGCAGAAGTATATGGCTGCAACGATGGCAAGGAAAAATTCGTGCATGATTTTATTGCAGCATGGAATAAAGTGATGAATCTAGATCGATTTGATCTTTGATTAATTGTCATGTAGAACTAAAAAGGTGGTCAAATGACCACCTTTTTTATTTCAAGCGCTCCAACACGCCCTTTCTTTTTACAATGTTTTTATAATCCCATTGAATGGCTTCACTTTTTTCCAACCACTTCCTAATGATGGATGTGTCCATTTTTTCAATAGAATCATAAGTGATACCTGCGGCCTTAAACGAGCCAGAAGCCTTGAGCAACGGCTCTTCGAAGGATTGGCCGCTCCAAAACATCAAATGTATTCCTGCCTTCTGCTTGCTATAACCTACAATCGGATTGCCATCTAAAAACCACACAGGATGACGGTGCCATACTTTGCACAGAGCATTCTTCAAATTGGCATCTATCACTTTTGCAAGCGCATCACAGATCAAAACCTCTTCTGAAGTTTGTGATCTATTGTATTCTTCGATATCTGGTGAGATCATTTTTTAACCAGGATATTTTTCATTTAGATATGCAATAGTGTTAAGCGATATTTTCTTGACTATATCTAGATTAATATCTGACAACTTTTTTACATAAATGCACGCCTTTCCCATTTTGAATTTACCTAGTTCCTTCAGCAATTCATCATTCTCAGGAGTAGGCATGTAGATGTAAAGAGAAATTGCTGCCTTTCTTGGCGAAAAACCCAACAATGGCCAATCTCCTTTTTGAGCACTGCGATCAGATTTGTAGAAATACTCTCCGTATCCGATAATGGAACCTCCCCACATTTTTGGAGGGTGCCCAGAAACATCTTCAAAGTATTTTAACAAATGAAAAGCATCTTGCTTCTTTTGATCTGTGTCAGCAAATTCCATGATAAAATCGTTGACACTTTTATCATTGACTTTCGTCTTTAATTCTGCCATGATAATTATTTTTATTCGTTAGAATGCCACATTGGCTTTGCTTTCAGTGCTTTTTTATAAATGTGACATGACTCATCATGTGCTCCATTTAAGTAGCCAATGCTCATTAAAAATTCATTTACTATTTCGCCTCCTGTAAATCGGAAGGTCTTTTTAAAAAGCTTTACCCACTCCTCTTTTGTTTTGGGATGATGATGTGTCAACCAATTTTCGAACGATCCGAATTCTTTCTGCAGCTGAATTATGGTCTTCGCATTTTCAATCGCCGCATTAATCTTCAATCGATTTCGAATAATTCCTGGGTCATTCATCAACCTTTCAAAATCCTTATCTCCGTAGGCTGCTACTTTCTTTATGTTAAAATTGGAATATGCTTTTCGAAAAGACTCTTCCTTTTTCAAGATGGTTTCCCAACTCAATCCCGCTTGATTAATTTCCATAATCAATCTTCCGAATAATTCGTTGTCATCATGGATGGGAAATCCATAATGGTCGTCATGATAGCGCTTATGCAAGGCCTTGCGGTCTGCCGGTGCCATCGTTTCTATTGCTTTGCAGTATGACAATACTATTTGTTTTAAGAAAAATTAAACGCGACAAACACCGCGGAATCCGCGCGCTGCGTAGTATGACTGAACTCCGTTGTGATAAACGAACACTCGACCAAATCGACAATCGCCGAAGATGGCACCATCTAGTTTTCTCATATCATCCGCAGTCTTTAACCAGCTAGATGTTTTTAAATCAAATTTGCCAAGCGTTTGAAGGAGTTGATATTCTTCCTCATTCATCATATCAATCCCCATTTCTGCGGCCATTTGAAGAGCGCTGCCTTTTGGTTTATTCTCCTTCCGCGCATTCAGAGCGGCTTCATCATAACAAAGACTTCTTCTATCCTTCGGAGTTTCAGCACTGCAATCAAAAAAAAGAATTTCACTGGATTTTTTTTTTTTTTTTTTCACGTCAGGTTCTCCTCCGGTTCTTTCCATTTCAAAGAGCGACCACATTTTATCGGCTTGCTTCGAAAGCTTTTTCTCCACGTCATCCCACTTCAGTGATTTATGACGCTGCATATTTTTTTCAAAGCGCGATTTAAGAACTTCCAACAATTCTTTTTGCTGTGCTGCTGTGAGTGACTTTTTCATATAGTGATGGTAGAAAGCGGAAAGATAAATATTCTATTTCTTGAGTAAAAAAAAACCTCGCTGATGAAAGCGAGGTTTTTGTTATCAGGAATAAATAAAATCAACCGCTACACATTTCGCATGAGTCAGGATTGTCAAGTGAGCACGCAATCGCCGCTTGCTGTTTTGCAATCTCCTCTGCAGATAGGCCAGCACGATCCATCATGCTTGGAGGAGTCTGAAGTTCGAATTGTGGCTGAGCTACTTCTGCTATTGTTGCTACAGTTTCCGATGTTTCAGGAACAGTGTTCTCCTGATATTTCTTTTCTACTGTAAACTTGATAGCGTCAGTTGCTGCTTTTGTACGGAGGTAATACATACCAGTCTTTAAGCCTTTCTCCCATGCATAGAAGTGCATAGAAGTCAACTTACCGAAGTTTGGATTCTCCATAAATACATTGAGTGATTGGCTTTGACAGATGTAAGCACCTCTCTCTGCTGACATTTCAATGATTGCCTTTTGTGAAAGTTCCCATGCAGTTTTGTAAAGTGCCTTCAAATTATCTGGAATCTCCGCGATATTTTGAACAGAACCGTTACCTGCTATGAGTTTATTCTTCAAATCTTCATTCCAAAGTCCTAGGCTAACTAGGTCCTTGAGCAAATGCTTGTTAACGATGATGTACTCACCCGCCAGTACACGTCTCGTGTAGATGTTACTGGTGTAGGGTTCAAAACACTCATTGTTTCCAAGGATCTGTGCAGTTGATGCAGTTGGCATTGGAGCCAAAAGCAATGAGTTGCGCATTCCGTGGATTTTAATTTCTTCTTTCAAAACATCCCACTCCCAACGATCAGTTGGAGTTGCATTCCACATATCATACTGTAGAATACCATGTGAAGCTGGTGAGCCAGGGAAGGTTTCGTATGCACCATCACGCTTTGCTAAATCTTTAGAAGCTGTAGCTGCTGCATAGTAAATTGTCTCGAAAATTTCTTTGTTCAATTGACGCGCTTCTGGGCCGTCAAATGGGAAACGCATAAGGATGAAAGCATCCGCCAAACCTTGCACACCAATTCCGATTGGACGGTGACGCATGTTTGATTTACGTGTTTCTGGCACTGGATAATAATTACCATCAATGATTACGTTCAAGTTGATGGTCAACTGATACGCTACATCAAACAGGCGGTTATGATCGAACTGTCCGTCTTTTACAAACTTTGGAAGTGCGATAGAACCGAGGTTACATACAGCGATTTCATCTGGTGCAGTGTACTCGATAATTTCTGTGCAAAGGTTAGAGCTCTTGATAACGCCAAGATTTTTTTGATTGCTCTTGCTGTTTGCAGCATCCTTGTACAACATGTATGGAGTACCTGTCTCGATTTGTGATTCAAGAATCTTGAACCATAGATCTTGTGCCTTGATGGTAGCGCGACCGCGGCCTTCTTGCTCGTACTTCGTGTACAATGCTTCGAATTCTGCTCCGTATGTATCCGCCAAGCCTGGACACTCATTTGGACACATCAATGTCCAAGTAGTATCTTCCTTCACACGCTTCATGAACAAGTCTGGAATCCATAGTGCATAGAACAAGTCGCGAGCGCGAGCTTCTTCTTTACCGTGGTTTTTTCTCAAATCCAAAAACTCGTAAACGTCTGCGTGCCATGGCTCGAGGTAAATTGCGAAAGATCCTTTACGCTTTCCACCACCCTGATCCACGTAGCGAGCTGTATCGTTGAACACTTTCAACATTGGAACGATACCGTTTGAAGTACCATTAGTTCCTTTGATGTAAGAGCCTTTTGCACGCACGTTGTGAATGCTTAGACCGATACCACCAGCGCTTTGTGAGATCAATGCTGTTTGCTTCAAAGTATTGTAAATACCATCAATGCTGTCAGACTGCATTTGAAGCAAGAAGCAAGAACTCATTTGAGGCTTAGGAGTTCCTGCGTTGAACAATGTTGGTGTAGCGTGAGTAAACCAACCTTCGCTCATCATGTTGTAAGTCTTGATGACTTCTTCCATGTTTCCTTTGTGGATACCTACTGAAACACGCATGAACAGATGCTGAGGACGCTCTGCTACTTTAGCGTATAGTTTCAATAGATAAGAACGCTCCAATGTTTTGAAACCGAAGTAATCAAAGTTGAAGTCACGGTCATAAATGATCGTGCTATCTAGTAATGGAGCATTTTCTTGAATGACTTGATATACATCGTCCGCAATCAAGCCGGCGCTTTGTCCAGTCTTTGGGTCGATGTAAGTATATAAATCATGAATCGTTTGGCTAAACGACTTCTTAGTATTCTTATGGAGATTGCTCACTGCAATACGCGATGCAAGCAAAGCATAATCTGGGTGAGTGGTCGCGTTAGAAGCCGCGATTTCAGCCGCAAGGTTATCCAGCTCACTGGTAGTAACACCATCATAAACTCCTTCGATTACTTTCATAGCAATCTTCACAGGATCTACGATTGGATTTAAAGCATAACACAGCTTAGTAACACGTGCTGTGATTTTATCAAATTTGACACTTTCTCTGTGTCCGTCGCGCTTGATAACGTACATAAACCTATCCTCCGTTGGTTCTTTAATATTTGGGAAAAACGTTTCACCCTTTGTCTTTATTCCCTTTATCAGACAAAGGATTTTGGTTAAGTCAATACTCCCACTCCGCTTTCACACAAAGCAAGAAATTGATAGTATAAAATTTTGTTTAGGTGCTGACCATTGCTAAGGTTAAAAAACAATGATCACGCGTTTGGTATAGTCAGCTCGCTTAGAACTCTTCGTCTAGCGAGAATGTCTGCTTGTCTTTATCCGCCATAACACCGGCCTTCTGGTAATCGCCTACTCTCTTTTCAAAGAAGTTGGTTTTACCTTGAAGCGAAATCATCTCCATGAAGTCAAATGGATTGGTCTGGTTGAACACCTTATCATTTCCAAGCTCCTGTAGAAGACGATCTGCAACGTACTCAATGTACTGAGCCATCATATCTGAGTTCATTCCGATCAACTTCACAGGAAGCGCATCGATGATGAATTCTTTTTCAATCTCCACTGCATTCACGATGATTTCACGAATGCGCTCTTTTGGAAGTTTGTTCACAATGTGATTGTTGTATAACAAACATGCAAAGTCGCAGTGCAATCCTTCGTCACGGCTGATCAACTCATTGCTGAAGCTCAAGCCTGGCATTAAACCACGCTTCTTCAACCAGAAAATACTGCAGAAACTTCCTGAGAAGAAGATTCCTTCTACTGCTGCAAAAGCTACAAGACGCTCTGCGAAAGAACCGTTCTTGATCCACTTCAATGCCCAGTCGGCTTTCTTCTTGATGCAATCAAGAGTATCAATCGCCTTAAATAAGCCTGCTTTTTCTGATGAGTCTTTAATATATGTATCGATCAACAATGAGTATGTCTCACTGTGAATGTTTTCCATCATGATTTGAAAACCGTAGAAAAACTTAGCCTCGGTGTATTGTGTCTCGCGCACAAAGTTCTCTGCCAAGTTCTCATTAACGATTCCATCACTCGCCGCGAAGAATGCCAATACGTGCTTAATAAAGTGACGCTCGTCGTCATTCAACTTCGAATTCCAATCAACTAGATCAGCTTCCAAGTCGATCTCCTCAGCAGTCCAGAAATTAGCTTCCGACTTCTTGTAATACTGCCATATGTCATGATGTACAATCGGGAACAGCACAAATCGGTCTGGATTCTCTTTCAGAATCGGTTCCTCTACCACACCCTGTGTATTCTTTTGAAGCACATCCTGCTCAGCTGTAAACAAATTTTCCATCGTTAACTATTCCTCTATTGATTGTCTATGTTATAAATCGGGGGAGCGACCGGAGGGTTTTCAGAAATCTTAACTTTTAATTCGTCTAAATCCTGTAAAATCAAGCTTTTCGCTTTTCTCCTTTCACGTCCTCAAATGTTTGCATTTTCTAGTTTCGAGTCAACTTAAAACAGTTAACAAGACCCCCTAGTTTTTAACATGACAGCCCCCCTGACACCTACACCCCGCGCTATTCCTCACATGTCATATTTTCCTCTCCCTCAGACAACTCTTGTCATGGTCATTTTGACCGAAATTCATGGCACGCTTATTATGCGTCGGGCTATTCACAATCAGTCTGTTAACTTTGTTTTCTACTCAAGATTAAAGTTGTCAAAAAATTGTGCATAATGATGCAGAAAGAATTTTGACGTTTTCGGTTTTTCCCTTTATCGCGCGCACGCGTTCCTTATTTTATGGTCCTAAAATCAATTATCGGGTTGTTTTGTCAGTTTTCTCAAATTGGCATCATTTTCTACAATGGCCTGACCTAAATTTGCAATCCCTTCCATTTGGAAGTCATTCTAAGATTATGATTGGTACTATAAATAAAATCCTCAAAAAATTTCTCGGAGATAAATCTGAGAAAGACCTTAAAGAGATCAAACCTATTCTCGACGCAATTCATCAAGCTAGCGCCGAAATGCAATCTCTATCAGCTGATCAACTCCGAGCTAAATCAGCACAATTAAAAGCAGAAATCAACTCTGGAATCAAATCCCTCGAAGATGAAATCAATCGTCTTAAAAACGAGGCTGAAAATCTTCCTAGCACGGAACTCGAACGCAAAGAAAATATCTTCGCCGAAGTAGATGCACTTGTTAAACAAGTGGACGCTGAAATAGAAAAAATTCTCGACCGCATTTTACCTCAAGCTTTCGCTCTTCTTAAAGAAACAGCTAAGCGTCTAAAAGAAAATCCTGAACAAGCTCTTACCTCTACTGATTTCGACCGCGAACTAGCAGCACTAGGAAAAGACTATGTAAGAATTGAGGGCAATACTACCTACTGGAAAAACAGTTGGATGGCAGCAGGCAATCTTATCAAATGGGATATGGTACACTACGATGTACAGCTCATCGGTGGTATAGCTCTGCATAAAGGAAAAGTTGCGGAAATGGCAACGGGTGAAGGTAAAACACTCGTAGCAACACTCGCTGTATTCCTCAATGCTCTCGCAGGTAAAGGTGTACACCTTGTGACAGTCAATGACTACCTCGCGAAACGTGACTCAGAATGGATGGGACCTCTATACGAATTTCACGGTCTTCGTGTTGATTGTATCGATAGACACCAACCAAACTCAACTGCTCGCAGAAATGCGTACAGAGCAGATATCACTTTTGGTACAAACAACGAATTCGGTTTCGACTATTTGCGTGATAACATGGCCTCTGAAGAGTCTATGCTCGTTCAAAGAAAACACCACTTCGCTATTGTCGATGAGGTCGATTCTGTTTTAATCGATGAGGCACGTACACCACTGATTATTTCTGGACCAACTCCAAAAGGTGATCAACAAGAATTTGATAATCTTAAACCAAAAGTACAGTTACTTCTTAGCGCGCAAAAGCAAGCCACGAGCGACTTTTTGACAATTGCCAAGAAAAAATTAGATGCCGCAAATAATACTTCAAAAGAGGATATTCAAGAAGGAGGATTAGCGTTGTTCCGTGCATACCGTGGTATGCCGAAAAACACTGCTCTCATCAAGTTCCTCAGCGAAGAAGGTATGCGCGCTCAACTCTTAAAAACAGAGGCATATTATCTTCAAGATAAAGAGAGAGAAATGCATAAAGCGGATGCTGAATTGTATTTCGTAATTGATGAAAAACATAACCAAGTAGAACTTACTGAAAAAGGGATTGCGCTCATCACCAAAAACATGGATGATGATCGATTCTTTGTACTTCCAGACATCGGTGCTGAAATCGCTGAAATTGAACAGAAAGCTAGCTCTGCAGAAGAGCGTGCTAAATTGATCGAAGAACTTCAACGCGACTACAGTGTGAAAAGCGAACGCATTCACACCATCAATCAGCTCTTAAAAGCTTATGCTGTTTTTGAAAAAGACGTTGAGTACGTTGTTATTGATAACAAGGTAAAAATCGTCGACGAACAAACGGGTCGTATCATGGAAGGACGACGTTTCAGCGACGGTCTTCACCAAGCGATTGAAGCAAAAGAAAATGTAAAAGTAGAAGCCGCAACTCAAACGTATGCGACTATTACATTACAAAACTTCTTCCGTATGTATCACAAGCTTGCAGGTATGACTGGTACAGCAGAAACTGAAGCAGGTGAATTATGGGATATCTACAAACTTGACGTGATGGTGATTCCTACAAATCGAGGAATCGCAAGAAAAGATTACGACGATAAAGTTTACAAAACAAAGAGAGAGAAATACAACGCAGTTATTGAAGACATCGCACTTCTCAGAGAAGCCGGCCGTCCTGTACTCGTTGGTACCACTACGGTTGAAGTAAGTGAGTTGCTCAGCAAAATGTTGCGCCTTCGTGGCATCGAGCACCAAGTACTCAACGCAAAGCTTCACCAAAAAGAGGCAGATATCGTAGCCAATGCCGGAAGAAGCGGTACAGTAACCATTGCCACTAACATGGCAGGTCGTGGTACCGACATTAAACTCGGCGAAGGAGTAAAAGAACGCGGTGGTCTTGCTATCATCGGTACAGAGCGTCACGATTCACGTCGTGTCGACAGACAGCTGCGCGGTCGTGCTGGTCGTCAAGGTGATCCTGGATCTTCTCAATTCTACGTTTCCTTGGAAGATGACTTAATGCGTCTCTTCGGAAGCGAGCGTATTTCTAAGATGATGGATCGCTTGGGAATTAAGGAAGGTGAAGTTATTCAAGCAGGAATGATTACTTCTTCTATCGAACGTGCTCAGAAAAAAGTAGAAGAAAATAACTTCGGTATCCGTAAACGACTTCTCGAATTTGATGACGTGATGAACGCTCAACGTGAAGTTATTTATAAGCGCCGTCGTCACGCATTATTTGGTGAGCGATTGACACTCGACATCGACAACATGTTGTTTGATATGTCAGCTACAGTTGTCTCTGCTTATCATGCAGCAAAAGATTACAATTCTTTCAATTTGGATATGGTAAAATACTTTGGTATTCCATCTCCGGTTACGCAAGAAAATTTTGCAAAATCAAAAGAAGATGATCTTATTCAAACTGTTTATTCAGCAGTTGAAGTGCAATACAGACATCGCGTAGAGTCCTTGGCATCTGAGGCTTTCCCAGTGATTAAGAATGTGTATGAAAATAATGCACAAGGATTCCAAAACATCGCTGTACCATTTAGCGATGGCCGCAAAGGCATTCAAGTAGCAGTGAATTTGGAAAAGGCGCATTCATCAGAAGGAAGAGAGATGATCAGTGCTCTAGAAAAAGGAATTACACTTGCCATTATCGATAACAATTGGAAGGAGCATTTGCGCAGTATGGATGATTTGAGAAGCAATGTTCAGTTTGCCTCACACGAGCAAAAAGATCCGTTGTTGATTTACAAATTATCATCTTATGATCTTTTCAAGGAGATGGTCAATCGCACCAATGCTGAGATTGCAAATTTCCTTCTCACTTGTCAATTACCGAAAGGAAATAATGAAGTAAGACAAGCTCCTGTTCAGAGACCTGCTTCCCAGCCAAAAGTGCAAACGAATAAGCCGGAGTCGATGAATTTGAATGAGCGCGCTGCTGCAGCAATGAGAGGGGGTTCTAATGGCTCAATGCCGCCACCTGTTCCTCAAAAAACAGAACCTGTAAAAGCGGAGGTACGCATCGGACGAAATGATCCTTGTCCATGCGGCTCAGGAAAAAAATACAAGCAGTGTCATGGAAAAGATGACACAACAATAGCATAAAAAAATCCCCTCTAAGTGAGGGGATTTTTTTTATTCATTCTGAACTAGTTTATTTCGCTAGAAACTTGCTCCCACTGCTCATATAAACCATCAAGCTTGCTTTTAGCTGAAGCATATTCATCGAGAACTTTGGTCGATGCCGCAGCGTCACTGTAATCTATTGCTGCAACTTTAACATCCAAAGCAGCTATATTCTTCTCTGCTTCTTCTATTTCTCTTTCAATCTTTTGAAGTTGAGTTTGCAATTTCTTTTTCAACTTCTCTTGTTCTTTTGCATCCTCTCTAGATACCTCGACAGGCTTGGTCGCTTCCAATTTCTGAGCTGCCTCAGCCTTCTTCTCCACCTTATTTCTTTCAAATAATGCTATCGAATCTGCCTTCTTCTCTTTCAAGAAATCAAGTACATCGCCTTGCCAGATCTTCATACGGTCGGGCTGAATCTCATAAACGATATCCGTCAATCCGTTGAGGAAGTCACGGTCGTGAGAAACCACTAACATCGTACCGTCATATTTTTGAAGCGCCTGCTTCAACACTTCTTTAGACGCCAAGTCTAAGTGGTTTGTAGGTTCATCTAGTACAAGGAAATTATAAGGCTGTAATAAAAGCTTGCAAAATGCCAATCTAGCCTTTTCTCCCCCACTGAGCACCTTTACCTTCTTGTCAACATCGTCTCCGCTGAACAGAAACGACCCTAAAATCGCACGAACGCTTTTTCTGATCTCACCCACCGCTTCATCATCGATCGTCTCAAATACGGTCTTATTTCCATCCAATTCGTCACTTTGATTCTGAGCATAATATCCTACGCTTACAGAATATCCTGGAACGAACTCTCCTTCGTGTTGTTCAATCTTCATGATCATTCGGATCAATGTCGATTTACCCACACCGTTCTTACCCACAAGGGCAATCTTTTCACCTCTATTAATCTGTAGATCCAAACCCTCAAAAAGTCTAAGATGTCCATAGGCCTTTCCAAGTTTGTGTCCCTCTAAAATGACTTTCCCTGCATGAGGTGCCGGCTGTAATTGAATGCGAACTTTTGTTCCATCAAAATCATCTACTTCCACTTTCTCCAACTTATCCAATTTCTTGATAAGCGATTGCGCAAAAGATGCTTTCGAATTTTTCGCTCTAAACTTTTCAATCAACTTCTCTGTATCCTCAATATACTTCTGTTGGTTTCGTGCGGCCTGCTCTTGCTTATCAATCTCGTCCTGACGTTGAACCAAGTATTTCGAATAAGAAAAACGATAATCATAAATCTTAGCCTTCGAAATTTCGATGGTACGATTCGTCACATTATCTAAGAAAGTTCTATCGTGGGAAATAAGCACAATCGCTCCATTGTAATCTACCAAGAACTCTTCTAACCACTCGATACTCTCGATATCCAAGTGGTTCGTAGGTTCATCCAAAAGCAAAAGATCTGGGTTTTGAAGAAGTATTTTCCCTAACTCTACACGCATTTTCCAACCACCACTAAACTCATGCATTTTGCGTGTCATATCCGAGGACTTAAAACCAAGTCCTTTCAATACTTTCTCGATTTTTTCTTCAATGTTTCCGCTTCCCAATAGCTCGAGACGATGCGCTACTTCTTCTAGCTCCTCTAGCTTGTTGGAGTAATCGTCGCTCGTGTAATCCGGGTGATTGCTAATAGCTTCAGTCAACTCATCCATACGACTATTGAGTCGCTGCACTTCAGCGAAAGCGGTGCGTGCTTCCTCATAAACGGTTGCATTTTCTTGGTGATGCATTTCCTGAGGCAAATAGCCTACAGTCGTACCCTTAGCGAAAGCTACCGAACCTTCGTTCGGTTTCTGGAGTCCCGCCAATGTTTTAAGCAAGGTGGACTTACCCGCTCCATTTTTTCCAACCAATCCTATTCGATCCCGCGGACCTATAAAAAATCCTACACGAGAGAATAATTCTCTTGAACCGAAATAGATACTAAGATTACCAACCGTTACCATCGCAATTTTTAAAAGTGTGCAAAGGTAGGCAATAAAAAAGGCCACCCGAAGGTGACCTTTTTAAGTCTTTGATATTTTTTATCTCAATAGTGCCATAGATCGTGCTCAGCAAGGAAAAGATCATTCTTTACCTTTTCGCTTTCAAGAAGGGCATCAATGCCTTGAGCATAGCTAGCGATATCGCGGTCGAATACGTTGTCTTCTTTGATGATGTATCCAGAGAAAATTCTCTTTTGGAACAAATCATCGAAAGTCATACGCTGTGATTCGTTGTGAAGATTATAAACTTCATTGTTTGCGAATACGTAGCGACACTCTGGGAAGTAAAGCCAGAATAAGTCTTTCTTACCTTTTACTTCACCCTCGTCGTTTGTTAAAAGAACTACTGGTGCAATACCAAGAATTCTTACATAACGCTCAGAACGTTGCTTGTCGAATACCCATACTTCTTTGATTTTGTAAGCTACAACATCATCTGAAGCGTAAGGCTCCTTGCTTTCTACTGGTTCTTTTTCACCAGTATCAAGGTTTTCAACGTAACGAAGACGAACTGGATTGAGCAATGAATCTACATCCTCTGCAGTGAGTGGATAGCGGAATTCATCATCTTCCTGGGTTGGACCTAGGCCATATGCAGTCAATGAGAAATCTTCTAGAATCGCTGTTCTCATTACATCAAACAAGCTCTTTCTGTTCTGGATCTCATCAATTGGAAGATACAATGACTGATTCATCTTTTGACGAAGGTCGATGTACTGCCAAATACGACGCTCCCACATCACATCCGCTTGACGCAGGTGTGGATATGGTACTACTTTACGCGTTGGGTTGTGCTCAGGAACGTAGGCACCATCTAGGACAGTTTGAGTTCCACCTTGCGCCCAGCTCGCCGCAGAAACGAAGAGCATCGCTAGAGTAATGAGGGTTAGAATCGATTTTTTCATGATTGCACGATTATATCTATTATATCACTTTCAATGTGATTGGAGATAGCTTTCTTGTTTGACCATCTGGCATGTCTACCATGATATCTTCCAAGAAGATACGCTCTCCTTTCTTAGCTTTCTTGATCGCTTCACGGTTGGCTTCGCTCAATGCGTTTCCACCGTTTGGATATTCTTTCAAGTTACCACTACCGTTAGCGATAGTAATTTTGAATGACTTAACTTTCACTGTAACGTTAAAGTCGAAGCCTTCCATATCAGCACGAACACCTGCAGCTACACCAGCCTCACCTTGTGAGATAGTGCTATCAGTAGGCTTCTTACCACCGAATGATGGAACTGGATCTGGAATACGCTTTACACGGAATTCTTTTGATCCAATGCTCTTCTTCTGACCGTTTACAGTTGCAGATACTGAAATGATTGCTTTTTGATCAGCAGCCGGTCTAACGTTCCACTGACCTTTCTCAGCTTTCGCAAAAGTTTGACAACCTTGGCATGTAGCTTCGATTTGATCTTGTGGTACACCTGGTACAGAGATTTCAACTGGATTGTCCAAACCACGGTAGAATACGTTCATTTGAACAGGTGAAATAACCAAGGCTGGTTCACCAACAAAGAACGGAGGAACTACGAATGGGATGTAAGTTTCAACACCGTCTTTCATGTATGCGATCTGACCACGGTATCCGTGTTCACCCAATGACATACCTCCAGTACTAGTTTTGAAAATACATTTTCCATCAGGACCTGAAACAATTGCAGACTTTCCAGCTACGTCAAAAACAGTAGGTGTTGCATTTGCTCCAGCTTCTCCACCCATGTACACCTTTGTTTGGCTCGTTTTGTTGAATGCTGCCAAATAAATTTCAGCTTCAAATTCATCACCACGAAGTACATAAGATTGCTTAGGAACTACTGCTACAGTTACGTCGGTGAACTTCAAGTCAGATGCGTTGATACCAGCAGCGAGTGAGGTGATCACGTTGTTCTTTGCGTTCATTACGTCCGTTTGGATCTTTGCAAGGTTTGCTAGAACAGCAACGAGAGGCATGTGATAGAAGTTGTTTACTTCCCATGGCTCTTCTACACCGTCATGATCCACTCCTGCAGGAAATTCAAATGCTGCACTAATTGATGCCTTTACGTCATCAGGTAATGTGAATTTGTTTCCAGAAGAGTCAGCTCTTTGTATAGAAATACCCAAAAGCTTTTCCTTGTATTGGTTCAAACGGGTTCTCAAATCTACTGCAGAGAAAGGATCTGATTTTGGACTGCTAGGCTCAGAACCAATCAAAAGAGAGGTTTGGTCTTGGCTGTCTGGTGTCTTCACCAACTGATCGCCTTCCGCGTTTTTGTAGTCTGGGAAAATCGCTTTTCCATTGATCAAGAATTCTTCGAAGCCAGTACCATCTTCATTACGATTAACAGCGCAGGCCATTGATCTAGCCTTCATTTCTTCAATGTACGCCATCATTTCGTCAGCCCAACCGTCTACTTGTACAGCAGCTTGTTGGAATGGAACAGCTTTTACTCCTTCTTTAGAATTATTAATAGCACCAATAGTAGCCTCAGCTTTTTGCTCAAGGATTTCATTGGTTTTACCAAGACCTTTGTTGATCTGGATAAATGCGTTCAATACATCTTTAGAGATGTTCATCGCGAGAAGAGCGGTGAGTACTAAGTACATCATACCGATCATCTTCTGTCTGGGGGTTTCTTTACCGCCTGCCATTTTTTTCTAAGGTTTTAAAAAGTTAATCTTTGTTTGAGAGGCTACAGAGTAGCAAATAAAACATTGATTATTGGCGGGCAGAACCCATTGCGTTGAGCATATTGCTGTAAACGTTGTTCAACTGTTTCAAGTTGGTAGCAAGTTCTGCGATATTCTCTTTGTAAACTTTTGTATCTTCTACTGAATCAGCCAAGTTCTTAACGAGTGCAGTCATATCACCGAACATTACACGAGACTTCTCGAGTTCTGTAAGTTGTAGTTCGTACATGTTATTAAGAGCAGAAAGATTCTCAGACATTTTCTGAAGGCTTGCACCAGCAGCTTTACCTTCTTCTGCGTGAGAAGAGATACCTACTAATGTTTCAGATGCAGCAGCATATGTATCAGCCAACGCGCTTACTTTTCCAGAAGCAGAGCGAAGTGTAGATGCATATTCTGTTGATGCAGTAGCAGCTTCAGTTGAATCAGCAAGCTGACGAGCGTTGCTGCTGAAAGTGCGCATACCGTCACCAAGGCTAGCGATCAATTCTGGTTCAATCTTCGCTTCAGCTAGCATGTTGTCTAGTTGAGCAGAAAGACTGTTGTTACCAGCACCGCTTCCACCGCCTAATGATGAACGTTTTCCTTTGTTTTCCTCTTTAACCAATTTCTTTTGTTCGTCAGGCATAGCCAATTCAGGATATACTAATGACCAATCTGGTTCTTCGTGCAACGGTTCGAATGCAGAGAAGAAGAAGATAACAGCTTCTGTTGAAAGACCCAATACCAGGAAGGCAGATGCCCCAGGCCAGTGTTGGATTTTGAACATCGCTCCGATAATTACTACGGCTGCTCCAATTCCATAGAGCTTTGCCATAAAGTTTTTCCAGGCTTTACTTCCAGGTTTCATGTTTTTTTCTTGCTTGTTGGTTTATTGAATTGGTTTTATTGTGAGGCCTTATTCAGGGGCATTGAAATCTTCAGGAGCTACGTTCTTACCGCGTCCCAAGTAGCTCATCACGCAACGGAAACCGATGTATGATTTTGCAGTGTCTTGGTACTCATAAGAGCGAGTTCCAGTTTGGATGAAGTATCCAATGTCTTTCCAGCTACCACCGCGAATTACCTTACGCTTCATGCTTGGGGGATCATCTTGGTTAGCTCTGTAGTCATACTCAGACGACATGTCGTGAGTGAACTCATACACAGACTCGTCGTAAGCTGTGTTGGTCCATTCAGCCACGTTTCCAGCCATGTTGTATAGACCATAGTTATTTGCAGAGTATGATGCGATTGGCACCGTATAACATCCGTTATCTTCGACATAGTCACCTCTCATTGGCTTAAAGTTAGCCAGTGGACAACCTAGGTTGTTACGGATATATGGACCTCCCCATGGGTATGGAGCGAGTTCATAACCACCGCGAGATGCGTATTCCCATTCTGCTTCACTAGGTAGACGGAAACGTTGAACGAACGTCTCACCTACTTTCATCTTGTAATCGTTCAAGATCTGAGTTCTCCAAGCATTGAAAGCTTGACACTGACCCCATGATACACCAACAACTGGATAGTCGTCGTAAGCTGGGTGCCAGAAATAAGTCTCAGTAAGTGGTTCATTGAAGCCATATGTAAAGTCATGTACCCAACAAAGAGTATCAGGATATACATTAATAGCCTCTTTAATAACGAATTGTGAACGGTCGCTGTGTCCGCGAACTGAATGCAATTGATTCAATTGGTTTACTTCACCGTATTCTTCGTCCTTGCCAGCTTTATTAGCTGCGCTCTTCAAGTCGATCCACCAGTAAGTGTACTTGAGTTTGCGAGTATCGATTTCAGATTTGTTGTAGAAGCGCTCCTGACCTTGCAAGTAGAATGCATTGTAGATCAATTCATACACTTCTTCGTTACCTTCCATATCGATTTCCTCTTCCCAGTTCAACAAGTAGCCCTTGTCGATAAGACCTTCCAACTCACGACCAGTATTAGGATCTTCTGTGATAGAGAATCCTTCAATGTCGTTCTGAGCCAACAGGTCTCTCATGAGAGAGTCACGTACATAATATACGAACTGACGATACTCATTGTTAGAGATCTCGTGCTGGTCGATATAGTACGCCGGCATGGTAACAGTTTTTGAGCGAGAGTTCAATGCATAAGGCACGTCCTGATCGCTTGGCCCCATAGTGAACGATCCGAAGTGAATGTAATTCATTCCGTACGGATTCACTTGCACCCATTCTTCACGTGGATAAACTCCAACGAGTTCTCCTCGAGGGCCCGAGTAACAACTAGCAAGGGTGACTACAACGATTAAATAAAACAACGATTTTTTCATGATTTCCCTTTTTTAGTAACGTAACTTCACAACTTGGGGGTTATGTATTACTAAAACTTTTAAACTTCTAAAGGCAGGTTCCTGTGGTTTACGACAGGATAACTTCATTGGTTACAATTTATTTTATAAGAATCTTGGGTCGTTGTGACGAATACGCATTGGCAACGTTTCAATATCGAAGCAATACGTCACGAACAACTCGTGAGATCCTGATGAATAATTTCTAATTTCTGAAGTAGTAACATCATACGCATATCCTAAACGAATACCGTGCTGGTAGGTAGTTCTTCCGTTAACGATATCCGAGAACATCATTTGGAAACCAGCCATTGGAGTGATCGCATCTCCAGGGCGGAATGAAACACCACCAAACACCATATTATCATAAAGTGCATTCGCATTCAAATCAATTGCAGGAGTTGCCGCTAAGTCTGTTTTCACCAATGCATTCGTACGAATAACAATTGGTGAAGAGCTCAATGGGAACTCATATCCTCCCATCACATATACGTGACGTGCAGATTTAAAATATAAATCCTCTAACTCTGGTGCTGTCAAGTGCTGAGCAGATACACCGAAATAATATTTATTAGGCTGATAGATCATAGCTCCAAATCCAACGTCTACTGCTGTTTGAGCAGTTTCTTTTGTCGGGATAGATCCGTCACCTTGATCGATGAACACCCAGTTAGCACCTAATTTCTTATTCAAAATACCGAAGTTCAAACCGATGCTCAATGTGTGACCGTTCAAGTCAAACTTTGGAGCGATTTGCCCACGAAATACGTTATTTTTCTCTTGACCTAAAACATCATTAAAAAATGTCATCCCATAACCTAATTCTGTCTTGCCAACCATGGCGTTTCCGCTGTAGTTGAACATCGTAGTCTTAGGGTCACGGTCAAAGCCATCCCACTGATCTCTGTAGAAAAGTGATGCACAATGCATTTTGTCAATTCCTGCTGCTGCTGGGTTGAAAGATTGCTTATCAAACATCCAAAAACTCATTTGTGGATCTTGTTGAGCAAACATCGAGAGAGAGGCAGAGAATATGGCTACAGTGAGTAAACTCTTCTTCATATTTGGTTTCTAATGGGTTAAGCTTGTGTATGGTCTAAAGGTACTTTTTCGAAAGTCGCTAAAGTAGTAACTTTTTCGAACCTACAAAAAAAATTTAGTGCATCAGACGAGGATTCCCACCTCATAACTTGAGGGAATTATTCAAACAAACACGACCAAATCACTGAAATTGAACACGAAAGCCCCAATTCCTTAGACCAATTTTTGATAAGTTTTCCACCATTTATCAGGCATTTCATCATTGGTCGCCTGCTGATATTCTTCATATGTGCATGGAACCAAGTGATGTCGCTCATATTTATTCTCCTGTCCAGCAGGATATGGAACATCCATCCACCAACGATCGGACTTGTTGCTTTTGTAGAAAACAAGCTCATGAGATTCTGAAGCCATGTTGACGATGTACTTCAAGTATTCTGAGTAATCTCCTACAGGATAGTCAGCTTTCCTCATGAGATACCCATCGACAAAACACCAAAGCATTTGAGCGATTAATTGAGCGGTTTGATTTTGGAAATCGAAAGCTGGATTGTATTCGTAAACACCAAAAGACGTGAGCTTATCACTCATGCCAGCATACCAGCAAAGCTGGGCCGCTTCGTGTCCATAAAATCCGTTGGGTCCAGCATAAGCGCATCCTGGAGCCTCGCTTTTCCTGATAGCGGATATGTCAAAACTTACTAGATCTGCATTTCGAATAACGGGTTCATTTCTCAAAATAAATTGATGCTGCATTTCCCCTATTCTATACGCATCAAAATACATTTTCGTCATCAAATCAATCATCTGTGGATCGGTAAGATATCGCTGATGCCCTATGTTCGAATAATTGAAAAGGAAATTCGGCTTATGCAATACAATCTTGTTCAAATAGCCTTGTGAACTAACTTCATCTGCGCTTTGGCCAAAATCCAAACGATGATCAATACTCACTAAATTCACTGTCTGCTCCATCCCTTCGTACGCTAAATAGTTGGCGTATGTCAGGTCTTGCGAACCGCCAATAATAACTGGGATAATATTTTTCTTTAGAAGAAATTGGCACGTCTGATTTAATGCGAAATATGTGTCAGTGATTTCATTTCCAGCTTCAATATTCCCTAAATCGATAAAGCCTGGATCGCTATCGAATTGGAATAGACGATACATTTCGCGGCGTACTTGGTTTGGACCATCAGAACAACCTTTGTTGTTATCGCTGTTTCGATCTTCCATCACTCCAATGAGCGCCAATTTTTTTCCTTCTAATTCTTCTAATTCTCCTTGAAAAAAATGAACGTGATGCCCCCACATGGAAGGTTGATTCTCTGGAATTTCAAAATCTGATTTTGCT
The DNA here is from genome assembly GCA_027491215.1 of Flavobacteriales bacterium. Classification (GTDB taxonomy): domain Bacteria; phylum Bacteroidota; class Bacteroidia; order Flavobacteriales_D; family Sanyastnellaceae; genus JAIXWP01. The sequence goes on from JAIXWP010000030.1 coordinate 19,251, forward strand.
ACTGTTTTAAAAAATACACTGATGTCCATGTGAGCGATTGGGATTATTCTTCAATCACGAAAATACCCCACCGAAGTGGGGTATTTATAGACATTTCAATTATGTATTAACAGTCGGCTTTTAGCAGTTATTTCTTCGGAGCTTTCTTTGCTGCCTTCTTGGCTGGAGCTTTTTTAGGAGCGGCTTTTTTAGCTGCGGCCTTCTTCGCTGGAGCCTTTGATCCACGGCCACCACGTGCTGGCTTCGGAGGATTTTCTTCCATTATTTTTTCAATCTCCTGAAGTGTAATCGTCTTTGGATCCTTATCCTTTGGAATCTTATAGTTATCTCGGCCCACTTTAATATATGCACCGAATCGACCATTGACTACTTGTACATCTTCTCGCTCAGGGAAGCTTTGAATCAATGCTGCAGCAACACTAGCGATTTTCTCGACCACCAATTGCTTTGCTCTTTCAAACTCGATGGTATAAGGATCATCTCCCTCTTTCACCTTCAAGCTAGCAAACGTATTGCCGTGCTTCGCGTATGGACCGAAACGACCAACGTTCACAATGATTGGCTTGCCTTCATATTCTCCCAAATTTCTAGGGAGATCAAACAATTTCAATGCTTGCTCTAAAGTAATGTTACCGATGCTTTGATCTGGACGAAGTGAAGCGAATTTCTTCTCCTCGTCATCACTCGCACCGATCTGAATCATTGGACCAAATCTTCCGATTCGGGCAATCACATTTTTACCTGTTGTAGGATCAACCCCCAACTCTCTTTCTCCAGTAGCACGTTGAGCAGACTCCAAAGTTTCAGCCACATTGATGTGGAATGGTTTATAGAAACGCTTGAGCATTTCTTGCCACTGCAACTTGCCTTCCGCGATTTCGTCGAACTCCCCTTCTACTTTTGCTGTAAATCCATAGTCAAGGATATTCGGGAATTGATCAACCAAGAAATCATTTACCACTATTCCAATATCGGTTGGGAACAACTTCGATTTTTCAGCTCCCGTATTTTCTGATTTTTCTTCGCGAGAAATTTTGTCATTCTTCAATGTGAAGATTTCAAAACCTCTTGGAACACCTTCCTTATCACGCTTATCTACATACTCTCTGTTCTGAATAGTTGAGATAGTTGGTGCATAAGTAGATGGTCTACCAATTCCCAATTCCTCTAATCTCTTTACCAAAGATGCTTCAGAATAACGCGCTGGTTTTTGTGTAAAGCGTTGCGTTGCTATCATCTCCATCAAAGACAAATCTTGACCAACAGTCAACGGAGGCAGCATCCCGCTTCCACCATCCTCTGTCTCTTCGTCGTCTGTACTTTCAATGTAGACTTTCAAGAATCCATCAAACTTGATGACCTCTCCCTTTGCTTGCAACACTTCATCTGTGGTACTTATACCGATGGTAGCAGTAGTCTTCTCAAGCTCTGCATCCGCCATTTGTGAAGCGATTGTTCTTTTCCAAATCAACTCATACAAGCGCACCTCGTCACGTTCACCTTCCACTTGGTGGTTAGCCATTTCAGTAGGACGAATTGCTTCGTGAGCTTCTTGAGCTCCCTTACTTTTTGTTGTGTATTGACGTGGTTTTGAGTATTTTTCTCCGAAAGAATTATTGATCTCACTTTTGATTGCATCCTTTGCGAAGTCCGATAGGTTTACGCTATCCGTTCTCATGTATGTAATCTTTCCGCTTTCATACAAGCGCTGGGCAACACTCATCGTGCGGCTTACGCTGAATCCTAGCTTTCGTCCCGCTTCCTGTTGAAGAGTAGAAGTAGTGAAAGGAGCCGCAGGGGTTCTCTTTGCCGGCTTGGTTTCAATACCTTTAATATGGAACTTAGCACCGATACATTTTGCTAGGAAATCTTGTGCGTTTTTGCTTTCACTCAAACGTTTTGCAGACTCCGCCTTCAGTACCGCTGAGCCTAAATCAAAATTTGCACGTACATTATAAAATGCTTGAGATGCGAAATTCTGAATCTCTCTTTCTCTCTCCACGATAATTCTCACAGCAACTGATTGCACGCGGCCAGCACTCAAACTTGGCCTAACTTTTTTCCATAGTACAGGAGAAAGTTCAAACCCAACGAGTCTATCCAACACACGTCGCGCTTGCTGCGCATTAACAAGATCAATATCTAATAAACGAGGGCGATCAATTGCATTGAGGATGGCCTTCTTTGTAATTTCAGAAAATACGATTCTCTTTGTTTTGGAGGTAGGGAGCTCCAAAGCTTCTTGTAGGTGCCACGAAATAGCTTCCCCTTCGCGGTCCTCATCCGTCGCCAACCACACCACCTCGGCTTTCTGCGCTAATCGCTTCAATTCTTTAACAACCTCTATCTTATCGGCCGTGATTTCATACACCGGCTCGAAGTTTTTTTCGACGTTAATCGCCACATCGCTCTTGGGCAAATCGCGCACGTGACCGTAGCTCGACTTTACCACGAAGTCCTTTCCGAGGTATCCCTCAATGGTTTTCGCTTTGGCTGGAGACTCTACTATTACTAGGTTTTTCGACATCCTTTCACTCGTTATTTAGATCCGAAACTGTCATTTTCTCGAATCGATGATGGGGGCAAAAATAGACGGATTTGCTTCGGTCCATCATTTTTTATAACAATGCATATTCTATTCTATACCTATATATGGTATTAAAACGCCATTTGAAATCCTTTATCTTTGCGGCTTTATTAACCATTTTCAATACAGCCAAACACTGTGGAAGAAAAAGTAATCGATGAAAACCGTCAGGGTGAATTCTTGATGGTGGAGAATAGCAATATTCACAAAGGCAAAAAATTATTGCTGGAGAGCTACGGATGTCAAATGAATTTTTCGGACAGCGAAATCGTAGCGTCAATTATGTCTGAAGCGGGTTTTTCTACCACGCGCGATCCTGAGGAAGCAGACCTAATACTCTTAAATACATGCGCCATCCGTGACAACGCAGAAGTGCGCGTTCGCGGTCGCTTGAATTATTTTAAGTCTATAAAGAAGCGCAAACCTGAGATGGTGGTAGGCGTTCTTGGCTGCATGGCGGAGCGTCTCCGTGAAAAATTAATTGAAGAAGAAAAATTGGTCGACCTTGTCGTTGGACCAGATGCATATCGCGATCTACCTAATCTGATCGATCAAGTAGACAGCGGACAAAAGGCGGTGAATGTCCTTCTTAGCCGTGAAGAAACTTACGCTGAGATCACTCCTGTTCGATTAGACAGTAATGGTATCAACGCATACATCTCAATCATGCGCGGTTGTGACAACATGTGTTCTTTTTGTGTTGTGCCATTTACAAGAGGACGAGAAAGAAGCCGCGATCCGAAGAGTATCGTTGCAGAAGCACATGATCTTTTCAATCAAGGTTACAGAGAAGTAACATTACTAGGTCAAAATGTCGATAGCTATAAATGGAACATTACTAGTAAAGGTGAGATCATTACCGAAGGCGAGCCGACCGTAAATTTTGCTCAATTGATGGAAATGGTAGCGAATGTATCGCCGGAACTTCTTGTTCGATTCTCTACGAGCCATCCTAAAGACATGACCGACGATGTGCTGCATGTGATGGCGAAATATGATAATATCTGCAAATACATTCACCTTCCTGTTCAAAGTGGAAGTTCTGAAATATTGAAGAAAATGAACCGCGGTTACACGCGTGAATGGTATCTAGAAAGAATTGCTGCTATTCGCAGGATTCTTCCAACTGCTGCTATAAGCACAGATATTATTACCGGTTTTTGCGGTGAAACAGAAGAGCAACACCAAGAGACCATTTCATTAATGGCAGAAGTGAAATACGACTTGGCTTATATGTTCAAGTACAGCGAGCGCCCAAGAACATTGGCAGAGCGCAAGTATGAGGATGATGTTCCAGAGGATGTAAAAAGCCGAAGACTCACAGAAATCATCGATTTCCAATTGAAATGCAGCACTGAGAATACTAAAAATTATGTAGGTGGAACATACCGTGTTTTGATTGAAGGAGCTTCTAAAAAATCTCCTGACTTCTATCACGGCCGAAACTCCCAAAGTGTAGTAACAGTATTTCCGAAGGGAGATGCGAAGCCCGGAGACTTTGTAGATGTACATGTAACAAGCTGCACTGCAGTTACCCTCATCGGGGATGTGGTGGCTCATTATCCGCGCACGTCACAGCCTTCATAGAGACTTAACATCTTTTTTCCTAGAAAAACTGACAAGACGTCAGTATATTCGTCGTCCTTATTACCATGGATATTCAAACAGTTAAACAGCGCTTCGAGATTATTGGGCATTCACCTTTGCTCAATAGAGCTTTAGATATTGCGGTGCAAGTAGCACCGACCAATATCTCTGTGCTCATCAATGGAGAAAGCGGTGTCGGAAAGGAAGTTGTTCCAAAGATTATACATCAACTCAGTGCTAGAAAGCACGGTCCTTACATCGCGGTAAACTGCGGTGCGATTCCAGAAGGCACCATTGACAGTGAATTATTTGGTCACGAAAAAGGATCATTTACAGGAGCTCACGAAGCCCGCAAAGGATATTTCGAAGAAGCAAATGGTGGAACTATTTTTCTTGATGAAGTTGCGGAATTACCGCTTGGCACACAAGTGCGTTTGCTTCGTGTTTTGGAAACCGGAGAGATTATTCGTGTTGGTTCATCAAAAGTAATCAAGACTAATGTTCGCGTGGTAGCTGCGACCAACGTTGATTTCAGTGCTGCGATTCAAGCAGGTAAGTTTAGAGAAGATCTCTACTACCGTCTGAGCCAAGTTCCTATTCACATGCCTGCACTTCGCGAGCGAAGAGAAGATGTGATATTGTTATTCAAGAAATTTACAACTGATTTTTCAGAAAAATATCGCATGCCTGTTCTACAGCTTACAGCTGAGGGAGAACAGATATTACGCAATTACTCATGGCCTGGAAACGTTCGTCAATTGAAGAACATTACCGAGCAAATGAGTGTACTAGAAGAAAATCGTGAAATCTCCGCCGAGACCTTATCGCGCTACATTCCGTCAGAAGGATTTAGCAGCAAGCCCATGATTGTGGGTAAAGGAACGAGTGCAACAGATTTTACCGAAAGAGAAATTTTATACAAGGTCTTATTCGACATGAAAAATGACTTGAACGATTTGAAAAAATTGGTTCTAGGAATGATTCAAAACGGCGGGACTTATGAGGTGAATCAAGAAAATGCTGCGCTCTTCCAAAAAGTTTTCCATGAGGATGATGCGACAGATGTAATCGAGAATCATAGCTATCCAGCAGTGAATACCAACACCAATACAGGTGTTATCCACCTAGGCCAAGCTCGCACTGAACAGCCTATAGCGCATAGCTCACATGAAGAAGTTGAAGAGTCATTGAGCTTAACAGATAGCGAAAAAGACCTGATTAAAAAAGCACTTCAAAAGCATAAGAACAAGCGCAAGTATGCGGCTCAAGAACTCGGAATTTCAGAGCGCACCCTTTACAGAAAAATCAAAGAATACAATTTAGCGAAGTAGTAGAATGAACGTTCGGTTTTTGACATATCTACTAGCTGTTTTGCTCTTTGCATCGTGCACTGTAAACTACTCTTTAACAGGAGGACAGTTTAGCGGTGCTAAAACTTTTTCGGTAGAGTTGTTTCGCTCTCAAACTGCTCTTGCTAGTCCAATTTACGCGCAGCGATTGACAGAATCACTCAAGGATTTATTGCTTAGTCAAAGCCCACTTAAGATTGCGGAAACTGATGGAGAATTGAAGTATCAAGGATTCATCACAGATTATAAAGTAACACCCGTTGCGATTCAAGGAAATGAAACGGCCTCATTGAATAGATTGACGATCACTGTGAAAGTGAAGTACACCAATTCATTAGAGCCTTCATTGAGTTTTGATAAAAGCTTTTCGAAATTTGCCGATTTTGATGCAAGCTTAGATTTGTTGAGTCAAGAAGACCAATTATGGTCGACTATCAACGAACAGTTATTACAAGAAATTTACAACTCCAGTGTAGGAAACTGGTAATAGAAGATTTGGATAAAACGCTTATATATCAAGCCATAGAGAACCCTGCCATGCGCAAGGAGATATCTATTGAGGAATTGGAGAAGATTCAACAGTCTTACCCCTATTTCTCAACGGCTCATGTGCTATTGGCGAAAATGTACCAAGAAAAAAACGATCACCGTTTTGCAGATCAGTTGCAACAAGCCGCCCTTTATAGCAACGATCGACAAGTGTTGTATGAGTATATTAAAGATTCGGAAAATTCGGAATTAGAAATTCGGGATTCGGAAGATTCGGAACTCGAGATTCGGGATTCGGAAGATTCGGAACTCGAGATTCAGGATTCGGAATTGAATGACTCTCAATTGGAGGCAGAGGCTTCGGAATTGGAGGAGATCGAATTGCGAATTTCAAATTTCGAATCTCGAATTTCGAATCTCGAATCCACCATCGATAATCGAGAATTGAAAATTGAGAATTCCGAATTAACCACACCAGTAGAAGAAACACTCGAACAGAATTCCGAATTAGTTATCGAGA
>JAIXWP010000046.1 GCA_027491215.1 Flavobacteriales bacterium
GACATTGGTGGTCAAAGTACTCGCCCTGGCGCAGAGCGACTCTCAGCTACGCAAGAATGGGAAAGGCTTGAAGGCGTTTTCGAAAGCATTCATCATCATTTCCCAAATACAATCACATCTATAGATACATTCTATGGAGAAGTTGCGGCAAAGGCGATTACAAGAGGCGCGGGAATCATCAATGATGTTAGCGCTGGTTCCATAGATCCTTCTATCATCAATGTGGCCACGCAACACCACACTCCTTATGTAATAATGCATATGCAGGGAGAGCCACAGACAATGCAACTGCAGCCGGAGTATAAAGACGTGGTGCAAGAACTGATTTACTTTTTCTCAGAAAAAATAAATGAGCTCCACGGCAAGGGATTGGTAGACCTCATTCTAGACCCTGGTTTTGGTTTTGGAAAAAAAAGAGAACATAACTACGAAACGCTCGCTCACCTCAAATCATTTGACATCTTGAATAAACCAATTTTGATTGGCATTTCGAGAAAAAAAATGATCCAAATGGTGACTGATAAAGACGCTGAAGGTGCATTGGCAGGAACGATAGCAGCCAATACATTCGCTTTGTTAAACGGCGCATCCATTCTGCGTGTACATGATGTGGCAGCCGCAGCCGACGCCAGATCCATTGTCTTAGAACTAATTAAACACAAATAAAAAAGGCCTCTTTCGGAGGCCTTCTTTACATCATAACAAACTCTTATTATTTTGGAACTTCCACCTTGTCATAGGCAGCGCAGCTGGCATGACTCTGAGTTGTGCATGACTGCAAGGCAACTCCAAGGGTAAGTAATCCTAAAAAAACAATTATTAATCTTTGAAGGACTTCATGCGTCCAATCGTGGGAATTTTTCATTTGATCTTATTTAAAGTCAGCTATTATTAGTTATTGTTGATTTTAACGTAATTAAAAGAAGAATGTTGCATTCTGGAAATAGAAATTATGGCTTCAATAAAAACCACAGTCCTACTAGGGTAACGGACCAAAGTAAATAACGCTTTGCAGTTGTGAATTTGATGATCATCATATCGTTGTTATTTTAGTTACCCTGCCCTTCCAGAGGCATTCCGTGCAGGTTTACTAATTTCAACGAGTTAGATGAAACTAAGGTTACAACATTTTTAAGATTTTGCGGCTAATAGTGTGTTCTTCATCAATGACACAATCGTCATTGGCCCAACCCCTCCTGGAACGGGCGTTATGTATGAACTTTTTGCCGAAACTGACTCGAAATGAACATCCCCAGCGAGTCTAAAACCTGACTTCTTAGAGTCATCTTTGATTCTTGTAATTCCAACATCCACCACTACTACTCCATCCTTTACCATATCGCCAGTAATGAACTCTGGTTTTCCAATTGCTGCTACAAGGATATCGGCTTGTCTTGTGATACTTGCCAAATCTTTCGTTCTGCTATGCGTGATGGTCACTGTGCAGTTACCAGGGTAGCTATTTCTTTGAAGCAAAATGCTAACAGGCAGACCTACGATATTCGAGCGCCCCACCACAACGCAGTGTTTGCCTTCGGTTGGGATATTGTAAAATTCTAAAAGTTGAATAATCCCGTAAGGCGTGGCTGGTAAATATGTAGGTAGATTTAAAGCCATGCGGCCTACATTTTCAGGATGAAAACCATCAACATCTTTCTTTGGGTCGATGGCCAACAATATCTTTTGTTCGTTGATATGCTTTGGCAGAGGTAATTGAACAATATAACCGTGGATATCTTGATTTTCGTTTAACTCTTTTACAATTTGAAGCAACTCATCCTCTGTAGTAGAGGCTGGACGTTGTATTAAAGTAGATACAAATCCGATTTCCTCACAAGCCTTGACTTTTGCCCCGACGTAAGTCAAGCTGGCTCCGTCATCACCCACTAATACCGCTGCCAAGTGGGGAGAGCGATGACCAGATTGTACCAACTGCGACACTTCGTCACGCAACTGATCCTTAATTTTCAGAGAAGTGGCTTTACCGTCTAAAAGTTCCATGAGTCTGAGTTTTGGGCTTGCATTGCAAAAGAACAACAGATTTAACAATTTTCTCTATTAAAAAAAGGATGGTGTACAAATAACACTTTCCTATATTTGAAAAAATAACGTGTCCAGGTAACCCTATGAAAAAAATCTACACAACACTGGTTTTGGCCTTTGCAACTTTGATGGGATTCTCTCAGATCTTATCTTCAACGCCGGCCTTCCCTACACAAAATGATGAAATCACCATCCTCTACAATGCAACGTCGGGGAATGCAGCATTAACGGGTGTCATTCCTGTCTATGCTCACACAGGTATCATCACTAATAATAGCGCTAATAATAACGATTGGCAACATGTACAAGGCAACTGGGGAACAGCCGATCCCAACGTTGTTATGACACCTCTCGGAAATAATTTACATCGCATTATCATTACACCGCAAGACTTCTACGGTCTAGGCGTTGGCGAAACGGCTACTCGCTTGATGTTTGTTTTCAGAAACCAAAACGGATCCACCGTCGGGAGAAATGCTGATGCTAGCGATATTTATCTTAACCTTTATCCAGAAGGCTTCAACGCAGGATTTACTTCACCAGGAGCTCCAGTAGTAACAACAGATCCTGGACAAAACGTATCAGTAGTATGCGGTGCTTCCATTGCTTCTGATATTTCAATCAGCGTTAATGGAACACAAATGAACTCAGGCAATGGCATCACTACTTTGAATTATACTTTCAATGAGGCTAATGCAGGTGAGTATCTCGTAGAAATGACTGCGACTTATGATGGCTCGACAATTACTGATGAGCTTACAATTATAGTATTACCTACTCCAAACGTTGCAGCATCGCCCGCAGGTGTAATTGATGGGATTAACTACATCGATGATGATACCGTTATTCTTCAATTCTATGCGCCAAATAAAGATTACATCTTCGTGATTGGAGATTTCAATGAGTGGCAGATTGATCTTGATTATATGATGAATCGCACTCCTGATGGAAGTACCTACTGGATCGAACTCAACGGACTTACTTCTGGACAGGAATATCGTTTCCAATACTTGATCGATGACCAGCAAATGAGAGTTGCAGAAATTTATGCAGAAAAAATTCTTAGTCCATGGGACGATCAATACATCCCAGAATCAACTTATCCAAACCTTATCGACTATCCAGTTGGATTGACGTCGGAGCCTGTTTCCATTTTCCAAATCAATGAACCAGAATTCAACTGGACAGATGCTTCTTATGTAAGACCATCAAAAGATCGTTTGGTAATCTATGAAACATTGGTTAGAGACTTCGTTGAGGCACAGAACTATCAAACATTAACAGATACGCTTGATTACTTCGAACGCCTTGGTATTACAGCTATTCAGTTGATGCCTATTATGGAGTTCGAGGGAAATAATAGTTGGGGATATAACCCAGCTTGGTTCTTTGCAGCAGACAAATACTACGGAAGCAAAGAGTCTTTGAAAATTTTTGTGAATGAATGTCACAACAGAGGCATAGCTGTTATTCTGGACATTGCTCTAAATCACAGTTTTGGTCAGAATCCAATGGTGCGTATGTACTTCGATCCAAACAACGGACAGTATGGTGCTCCGACTCCTGAAAATCCTTGGTTCAATCAACAGCCGAAACACGACTTCAATGTCGGATATGACTTCAACC
>JAIXWP010000085.1 GCA_027491215.1 Flavobacteriales bacterium
ATCACCATTTGCAGCAACGAAGTTCCTTACACTTGGAACGGTGTTGACTACAATGCAGCAGGAACATACACCGCGAACTTGTTGACTGTGGCGGGTTGCGATAGTGTTGCAATATTGAATCTTGCGATCAACGACGTACTCACATCTACAACCGATATCACCATTTGCAGCAACGAAGTTCCTTACACTTGGAACGGTGTTGACTACAATGCAGCAGGATCATACACCGCGAACCTATTGACTGTTTCGGGTTGTGATAGTGTTGCAACACTCAATCTTGCGATCAACGATGTACTCACATCCACAACAGACATCACTATTTGCAGCAATCAAGCTCCTTATAACTGGAACGGAACGAACTACAGCACCGCAGGAACATACACCGCGAACCTATTGACTGTGGCGGGTTGTGATAGTGTTGCTACATTGAACTTGACTATTAATCCAACGCTTACTTCTACGACGAACGTTACTATCTGCAGCAATGAAGTTCCTTACAATTGGAACGGAACGAACTACAGCACTGCAGGAACATACACCGCTAACTTGTTGACTGTAGTGGGTTGCGATAGTGTTGCAACATTGAACTTGACCATTAATCCAACGCTTACTTCTACAACGAACATTACTATCTGCAGCAATGAAGTTCCTTATTCTTGGAACGGAACGAACTACAGTGCTGCAGGAACATACACCGCGAACTTATTGACGGTGGCGGGCTGTGATAGTGTTGCGACTTTGAACTTGACCATTAATCCAACGCTTACTTCTACAACGAACGTTACTATCTGCAGCAATGAAGTTCCTTATTCTTGGAACGGAACAAACTATAGCACCGCAGGATCATACACCGCGAACTTGTTGACTGTAGCGGGTTGTGATAGTATTGCAACATTGAACTTGACAATCAATCCAACGAATGCGATTTCTCAGAGTGTTTCTATTTGTCAAGGAAACGCTTATACTCTTCCATCAGGAATTTCAGTAACTGCTGCTGGCACCTACACAAGTAGTTTCTTGAATGTGTTTGGTTGCGACTCTATTATTACAACAAATGTTAGCTTCTATCCTACGCCACAGCTTACTCTTACGAATGCCACTGGAACAAATACACTGACTTGCGACGTAACAGCTATTAATGTTGCTCTTTCTGGAAATGGCAATGCTACTTGGCTTGGAGGTCTTAGCTCACCATTTACATTGCCTGGGACTTACACTGCGCAATTAACAACCAGCAATGGATGTTCTATTCAGCAGTCTATTACCATTAATCAAGACATTGCTCTACCTAATGGTAATATCGCTGTACCTGGTGGGTCAACAACGCTTACATGCAGCACCACAAACATTTCATTAACAGCAACAGGAGGTGCCGTTTATCAATGGCAGAACCCAATTAGCTCGAATGCTAGTATTAATGTAAATGAGCCAGGTATTTATAGTGTTGAGATTTTTGGACCGAACGGTTGTTCGGTATCAGAGTCGATTCAAATTACCATCGACACAATCGCTCCTATTGCAAGTATTACCAATCTTTCTGGTACTGATCTTTTGACTTGCGACCAGACTACAATTGCACTTCAGGGTGGAGGCATTGGTACATATGTTTGGCAACTTAATGGCGTTACTTTAAGTACATTCAATTTCACCTCTCCAGGTTTATATACTTTAACAGTAACTGCAGCTAATGGTTGTGTAGATCAAGCGAACTATACCATTTTACAAAACATAAATGAGCCTGCTCCAACCGAATTATATTTTGAAATTTGCGGAGACGAACTCCATACATTGCCCGACGGCAATGTGGTGAATGTTTCAGGAGTATATCCTGTTGTGCTAGACGCTTGGAACGGATGTGATAGCTTGGTGAATACTACTCTTGTTGTGCACCCAATTTATAGTGAAGTTGTGAATGTGCGTATTTGTCCAACAGAAACTTACACGCTTCCAAATGGCCAAGTGGTGAGTGCTTCGGGCTCTTACCCCACCATGCTTCAAACTGTATTTGGATGTGACTCTTTGATCACAACGAATTTGGAAGTGTTGCCTCAATACAATCAAGTTTTCAATGTTACTATTTGCCCAGGTGAATCTTATGTTTTGCCGGATGGTGCAGAGGTTGTAGCAGAAGGATCCTATGCGCTAGATCTGCAATCTGTTGCTGGTTGTGATTCTATAGTTACTTTCAATTTAGAGATTTATGTGCCTGTAGTAGTTCAGCAACAAGTGTCAATTTGTAGCGGTGAGTCTTACCAGTTACCAACAGGAAATTTTGTGAATACAACTGGTGCCTATCCTGTTGTTTTGGAAAGTGTTTTTGGATGCGATTCTACCATCGTTTACAATTTACAGGTCATTCCTAACCAGCAGCAATTTGTAAATGAGACGATCTGTCAAGGCACAGAGTACATTCTTCCTGATGGCACTGTGGCGAGTCAATCTGGTGTATATGCCGTAACGGTAGAGTCTCCGCAGGGATGTGAGAGCACCATCATAACAACTCTTACCCTCCAACCTCAGATTTCTGTTGACTTTACCCCGTACTCGGACACAGTGCGTATTTGCTATGGAGATACGGTGACGCTTACTGCCATGGGTGCGCAGTCGTACAATTTCGACCCAAATGATTATCTGATAGAAGTTGGAACTAACTACGCAAGCGCAGCGCCACCAGCAAGCATGATGTATTACCTTGATGGACACACGGGAAGTTGTGTAGATGGAGATAGCATTTTTGTTGAAGTTATTCCATTACCAGTCATTACCGCAACAACAGTGGAGGATATTATTTGTCAAGGAGACAGTGTTTTGATTCAAGCGTATGGAGCAGATAGTTATGAGTGGTATCCATCACTAGGCGCGAGTTGTGCAGACTGTGAAGAAACACTGGTAGCACCAATGGAAAGCACAACTTATCAAGTAACAGGTATATTGAATGGATGCGACGCACAAGGATTTATAACAGTAGATGTGGCGTCGGCACCGATTGCATTTATTGCGCCTGATACAACAATTTGTTTGGAGCAAAGCATAACACTCACCGCATCTGGTGGGGGTAGCTACTTGTGGGATAATGGTGACGAAACAGAAAGCATAACAGTTTCGCCAACAGAACCGAGCGAATATTCGGTTGTGGTGAGCATCGGAAGTTGCGTTGACACTGCATCTATTTTCATCGGAGTAAATCCTATCCCTGATGTTTTTGCTGGATACGACACGCTTATTACACTTGGTGGTGTCGCTACACTAGAAGCAACGGGTGCGCTTGATTACGAGTGGACACCCATCGAAGATTTGAGCTGTGCGACTTGTGAAATTACCGATGCTTCACCTCTCGTGACAACAACATATTGCGTTGAAGGAACCAATGAGTTTGGATGTAAGTCTACCGATTGCGTTGATGTTCAAGTCAATGTGTTATGCGATAATTTCTTTATTCCAAATGCCTTTGCACCTTCGAAGGGCGGACATGAAGCGAATGATTGCTTCCAGGTATTTGGAACTGATTGTTTCGAGACCTATACCATAACCATCTACAATAGATGGGGAGAAATAGTATTCGAATCTTCGAACCCGAAAGACTGTTGGGATGGAACACATAGAGACAAGGATTTGAATACTGCTGTTTTTGTATATCACTTCGAAGGTGTTTTATTGACAGGAGATGCATTTAAGAAACAAGGTAACATAAGCTTGATCAGATGATGAAACGACTGATATATCATGCAATGCTGCTGCTACTATTTCTGGTGGCGATCAGGGAGACCTATGCTCAAGATGTTCACTTCTCTCAATTTTTTAATACTCCTTTGATTCAAAACCCGGCTATGGCTGGAGCTATCAATAATTTTGAAGCGAACGTTAACTATAGAAGTCAATGGAGCTCTGTTACGGTTCCGTTTAAAACAATTGCTGCATCTGCGGGTATCAAAATCAATAAGGGAAGTTCACGCAAAGGACATTGGGCGGCGGGTGTTCAGTTTTTCAATGATCAGGGTGGTGATGGAACTTTGAAAACAACTTCAGGAAATGCTGCACTCGTCCATCATATCAAACTTAGTAAATATCAGAAGTTGGGATTAGGGCTTTCTGCAGGATTTGGACAACGCAGTATCGTGTATGATAATTTCGAATGGGGAAGTCAGTACACTGGTACATCCTATAATTCGTCATTACCAGTCGGTGAGTATTTGCCAAACAACAACATAGCATATTTAGATCTTAGTAGTGGTATTGTTTATTCTTTTAATAACACCTCTGGTAGCATTAAGGTGACGACGAATAATTTCAAACAAGGAACAATCGGATTTGCAATCCATCATTTAAATAAACCTCAATATTCTTTTGTAGAAGGTGAAGACAGAATGCATCGCAAATATGTCTTGCATGGAGATTTCTTATTTAGTTTGAAAAATACGCCACTAGCTCTTCAGCCCGGATTTAGTATTTATCAGCAAGGCCCATCAAGAGAAATCAATTTGGGTTCGTTAGTGCGATATGAATTGTTGCCCGACTCAAAATATACGGGTTACTTCCAGGGAGCGGGGATCAGTTTAGGCGGATATTATCGATATAAGGACGCTGTGGTGCTTGCGGGGATGTTAGAGTTCGCCCAGTACTCTTTCGGCTTTAGCTACGATTTAAACACCTCTAAATTGGTCGCAGCAAGTGGCGGTCGAGGGGCGATGGAGTTCACCATCCGGATCATTAATCAGAACCCCTACTTCAAAAAAACGCGTGTTTTCTAGATAACACACTCATTATCAGCGATGTTTCAATGATGCAATAAAATTATTTATACATCGTTGTTCGATACATAGAAAATCTATGTATTATTGTTCCATGCAATCAAATGAACTTGTAAAAGGTACGCTTAGCACTATTATTCTAACCCTTCTTCGCGAGAATGGAAGGATGTATGGCTATGATATTACGAGGCTCGTAAAAGAGCGAACGGAAGGAAAAATTCTCATTAAAGAAGGATCACTTTATCCAGCACTTCACAAATTATCTGCAGATGGTTTGATTGAAAGCGAAGAGGAAATGATCGGAAAACGAGTGAGAGTTTATTACAAACTTACCACCCTCGGAATGGAGCGCACACAAGAAAAGGTAAAAGAGTTGATTTCCTTTTTGGATACAATTCAAACACTGATTTTAACCGAACGCCCACTGTCTAATGCTTGAACTTTCTGATAGACAATTTGAAGAGGTTGAATTGATCGTTCAATCTAGTATTTCCAACCGGCAATTGCAACTGGAATTGATCGACCATTGCTGTTGCTATGTGGAAGA
>JAIXWP010000082.1 GCA_027491215.1 Flavobacteriales bacterium
GCAGTTCCCAATGCTTCATTGACAGTTAGCGCTCCGTTATTTGGAGTGAAAACATAATTTACACTTAAACCTTGAATGCCTGGCAGCCATAATGCCATATCTCCAAAGAAAGCTTCAGCCGTTGTTAGAATACAGGTTGATGTTTCTGTCGCTAAAGATTGAATACTCTCTTCAAAAACAAGCTCTACTGCACCTTGACATGCATCATCTGCCGTGAGAATAGCTGCATCAGGTATATTACCACAAGTTACATTCATGTCTTGAGGGTAATCAGACAATTCAGGAGCTGCTGTATCTAATTTCTCAATTATCTGAATTGCTGAAACTTCATTTCCACATAAGTCTGTTGCTGTATAAACCCTTGTTAAGATTTCAGAGCACCCAACCACTTCTATTGTTTCATTCAACTCAACGGCCAATACTCCTGCACAATCATCATCTGCCGATACATCGTACAATGGCCATTCCTCGCCGCAATTAATGGTTATATTGCCTGGTACATTATTTAAAACAGGCGGTACATCATCTAGTACCTGAATCTCCTCAACAAATGTTGCCACATTTCCGCAAGCATCTATTGCGCTGTATGTTCTGCGAATGATATAAGGACATCCTCCAGTCTCTACCTCCTCTGTAACAGATACTGTGACAGCACTACAGTTATCCACTGCATTTACTTCAATTGGCTCGGGAATGCTTCCACAACTAACTGTAAGATTGCTTGGTGGTGTTCTTGTAAATAAAGGCGCCTCTGTATCACTAATGCTTATGAGTTGTGTTGCCGTTGAAGTGTTACCGCAAGCATCTGTTGCTACCCAATTTCTATGCACAATGCTTCCGCAGGCTGTAGACTCTTCAAACTCATAGTAAAATGATTCAAGAACCTCAGTGCAATTATCAGTAGCTGAAGGATCTGCCAAAGCTGGAAGAACGTCTGAGCAATTGATAGTAACATCTGCAGGAACACCTATCCATGTTGGAGCAATATTATCGTTGACATAAATATTCTGAGTAGCCAAGCGCTCATTTCCACATGCGTCAACTGCTCTCCAAATTCTTGTAACCTGAAATCCACATCCTTCACCTGTTGTTGTTTCAGTGAAGGTAACATCCACTTGTCCTGAACAATTATCATTCGCAGTTACTGTTGGTACAATAGGAAGGTCAGGACATGAGAGCGTAACACTCGGCGGCACCCCTACAAGCACTGGTGCCACATTATCCGCAATTGTAATAATTTGTGTAGCCATTGACATATTACCACAATCGTCATATGCTCTCCATATTCTAGTGATGATTTGTTCGCATGGTGTGCCTGAAATCTCTTCAGTAAGCAGTGGCACGATTCCACTAGAGCAGTTATCAATAACAATTGGATTCTGCGGAGCTGGTGGATTACCACAAGCCAAACTAAAGGACGCAGGTACATAAGTGAAAACCGGAGCTTGATCATCTACTACATGAATGAGCTGTATCACTTGACTTGTATTTCCACATGCATCACTCGCAGTCCATGTTCTTTGAATATCGTATGAACAACCACTTCCGATGGTCTGATCAACAAAATTTGTTTCCACGAAACCACATTCATCGATAGCTATAATAGTCAATTCTGGAATTTCATTACAAGACACTGTGACATCTGAAACAGGACTAATTACTGGAGCTGAATTATCAATTAATTCAATTGTTTGCTCATGAATTGTAGTATTGCCGCAATCATCAAAGGTGCTCCAGACACGGGTTGTGATTACGCTACAACCAATAATTTCTGAAGACTCTGTGAAATAAACTTGAAGATCCGTTGCACAATTGTCAGTTGCAGTGATTACAGGAACTTCGATATTCTCACCGCAAACTCCAACATAGTTTTCTGGATAATCGCTCAGTACAGGACTTTCATCATCTATGAAAGAAATTTCTTGAATTGCTAATGCAGAATTACCGCATTCATCTATTGCTCTATAAGTTCTGATGATTGTTTGGCAATTTCCATTAGAAGAAATTAATTGATCCGTATAAGTGATATTGACTTCGCTACAATTGTCTACTGCCGTTGCATTTAATGCTGGCAACTCACTTCCACAAAACAAATTAAGATTACTTGGAATGTTCGTGAAAACGGGAGGAGTTTCATCTGAAATTTGGATAATCTGAGTAAATGTCTCACTATTACCGCATACATCTGTTGCTGTCCAAACTCTTGTTATTGTTTGGTTACAAGCGCTTCCTTGAGATACTTCTGAGAAGGCTATTTCGACCTCACTACAATTGTCTGTAATAGTTGGCTGATTGCTTGGAATTGCGCTTCCACAACTTAATGAAACATACATATCAATACCTGAGATGGTCGGTGCAACATTATCTACAACCGTAATATACTGTGTGAATGTAGATGCATTTCCACAAGCATCAGTTGCAGTGTAGACCCTTTCAATAGTCGGAAGACATCCGCCGCTAAATTCGCTTTCAGTGTACGTAACGAGAACACCTTCGCTTGTGCAATTATCTGCAGCTGTTATTGGTTCTAATGGAAGCTGGTCACAAGAAACAGTTATTTGTACTGGTGCGTTTTCAAATACAGGAGGTGTGGTGTCTTCAAATGTTATTGTAGCTACCTGTGTAGCAGAATTACCACAAACATCAGTTGCTGTAATTGAATAAGTATTTATACTCGCGCATTCATTCGCTAAAGCATCACTTGATGAAGAATTGGTAGCTACTTCAGGACATGAGAGAAATCCACCATTCATGGTTCCATCAACAAAATTTTCATTGATAGAAGATAAAACCTCATTTATCTGTGAGAGTGTAAACGTAGAATTACATCCACCAATTACTTCATTTGCAATTGCTACAACCTCAGCTACAGTATAGCCTTGAAAGCTTCCAGAAGCAATGATGAGATTTCCCAACCAGTTTTCTGAAGAGCTAAACGAAGGAATGATTAAATCAAACTGCAGTGAAATTGTAAGAGCAACAAGCTGTCCTGCTAGTACATTATTGTAAGCATTTCCAGGATTAGTGAGTGTTCCATTCGGAAGAGCACTAGGTGTTGAGCCACTAGGAAGGAAAGCTGTAACAGCACTGGCTGAATTAAGCACTAAAGAATTATTACATCCAATGCTAAGACCTGCTGGGAATGCTGTATTGAAATTTGCGTGTAAATAAACTCCAGGATTATTACCGTTTGGCGAAGCTCCCCAACCGCCTTGTGTCTGCGTTCTATATCCATTAATATCGCAACTTACCTCCACGGTCTCATCAACGATTTGAGTTGTTGTTACCGTTACATTATTACTACAATCCGTCCATTGAATATTCAAAGAGGCTGCGTCTTCACAATTGTTCGAAACAAGGTTGTCTACTGTTAAAATTGGTGCTACACTATCCTCGATAGTTATGTATTGCTGACAAAAGACAATCTGCGCATTACAATCTTGAATAGTCCAATTTCTCAATATAATTAGAGGACAACTTTCTGAAACAATTTGATCAGAAAAGCCAATTATATTATAGTTACCATTAAAACTTGGTGTTCCAGTAATTGCAGGCTCTATTGATTGTCCGCATTCTCCAAAAAAATCAGCGGGGCATTGGTATCCGAGACATTCGATAGGTTCCTCACCACCATCGCCATTGTCATCACCCCCATTATCGCCATCACCATCGCTATCATCACCATCGTTATCAGTTGAGTCACCGTCTTCTTCCTCGTCTGTTTCTTCTCCATTTCCGTCACCGCCATTGTCTCCATCATCATCTCCTCCACCATTTTCTCCATCTCCATCATTGTCATCTTCCTCTTGGTCATCGTCGTCGCCATCATTATTCTCTTCATCGTCTTCTGATTCATCTCCATTGTCCCCTCCATTATTATCATTATCTATATCATCGTCGTCGTTGTTACCGCCGCCGCCAGAACAATTACCACCATTGCCGCCGTCATTATCGGTATCATCATCCTCACCATCATCTTCTCCGTCTTCACTATCATCATTATCGTCATTACCGCCGGCGCCAGAACAATTGCCACCGTTACTGCCGTCATTGTCGGTATCATCATCC